>JBFILF010000092.1:0-14208 GCA_041599835.1 Pirellulaceae bacterium | reverse complement strand
GAGTCGGCCAGTGTTGCCTGGAGCCAGCAAACCGGCGGCGTTTATATCGTCACACCGCTGTTCTACCGGGGCTTCCTGTACATGTGTAAACAGAATGGTATTGTCAGCGCCTATGACCCGGAAACCGGTGAGCGTCATTATCAAAAGCGGCTGGGAACCGGCGCGATAACCGCCTCGCCAGTTGCCGCAGACGGGCGCATTTATTTTGTGGGCGAGGATGGTCGCGTCGTCGTCATCAGCGCTGGAGAAAACTTTGACGAAGTTTCGGTGAATGAGCTGGGCCAGCCGACCCTCGCCACTCCCGCGATTTCAAACGGCACGATCGTGTTTCGAACAGTCAAAGGCCTGGTGGCCGTCGCGCACGATCCGGCGCAACCGTGATTTGTTTGTAACGTTGGTGCGGGTTCCATTGCGACGGTCATCTCAAACCACGGCACTTGGCCTGCCAGCCGATCGCTTGGTGGCGGACTCGACGCCGAGACGCAAAATCGTGGAATTGAGCACAGGCTGAAACCGCTCAGCCAGCACCGATTGTAAAGCGTGTTTCTCCGCGGAGTGGGCAGGCCATACGTAAACATGGGATGGCTTGTATTGCTGCCAGGCCGAGTTTTCGATGGCCTGCACAACGCGCACTCCAATGTCTTCCGTTTCGCCCACGTACAGCTTCTGTTCCTGATTGCAAAGTAGATAGACGCCGGGTTGTTGAAATTGAGACGCGTCGAATTTCCGCAAAGCGATGGACTGAGGCAGCCGCTCGCGCAGCCAGTGGCCAAAAGTTTCGCTGGCCAACCTTCGCGTGTTTTTCAACCCGGCGCGTTTGCGAATGGCCAAAGCCGCCCAGCGGTATTGAAACGGTGTGTACCCCGGCGCGAACCGCGCAGCCAGCTGATCAAACTCGCCCGCGAACTCCGGTGTGCACAATATGGCGTCCAACGTCAAACCGTATTCGACCGACAACAGCTTTATGGCAATTTCGCTGGCAAAACTGAACGAATCCATTTGCTTTTGATTCAGCCGTTTGGGTTTATTGGTGGTCGCCGGAAACTTGCCGGATTTCCGCAGCCGCAATACGCATTGATTCCACAGCGACTCACTGCCGGGGACACCCAACTCGCGACATGCAACCAGGAACTGGCGATTGAGTTCCGGATGGCACAGCAGGTAATCGGCTGAGTGACCGTCAGCCGCCTGGTGGTAGGCAGCGACGATTCCTTGTTCCATCTCGCGATCGGCCGTGGCCTTTTTGCGGCGTTTGCCCTTGGCGGTGCTCGGCGCGCTGTTCAACGGGTTTTCCGGCCCGTCCAACGGATCACCGACTTGCGCCGCCGCCAAGCGCTCGTTGACAAAGTCGACATATTCTTGCGACAGTTCCAATCCGATCCACCGTCGGCCCAGTTTTTTGGCTACGCTCAGCGTGGTCCCGCTGCCCGCAAACGGATCCAATACCAGCTCCTGGGGATTACTGGAAACGCGAATGATCCGCCCCAGCAATTGCTCCGGCATTTGGCAGCCGTGAAACCCTTCGCGTTCCTTGAACGTGCCGGCCACCCGGGCAAAGTACCACGTGTCATGATCGGGTCGAAAACTGTCGGGAGCATCCTGTGGACGAATGATCCAGGTGTTATCCGGCAACCGGCCTTTGGGATTGGCCCGCCGGTCGGCATACACCAGTTGCCGCGCTGATTTGACGCGCACCTGCGGATTATCTTTGTTGAACGTAAATTCATTTGGGTCTTTGACAAAATGAAACAAGTGCGTGTGGGACCGGCTGAAACCGCGCGCGCAGTTGACACCAAACGTGTAGTACCAAATGACCCAGCTGCGACAGGTGAACCCCGCCTGCTGCGCAATGATTTTCAATTCGGCCGCGTATTCATCGCCAATCGCCAGCCAAAACGTGCCGTCGGGTTTGAGACATCGGTCGACACCGTCAATCCAGTTGCGACACCAATCCAGGTACTCACCCGCTTGCCGGCGGTCGTCGTACACGTCGTACTGGTAGCCGATATTGAATGGCGGATCGGCAAAAACCAGGTCGACCGTGCCTGGTTCCAGCTGGTTGAGCAGATGCGTGCAGTCGCCGTGATAGATTTGGTTCGCTGATAACGGCACGATCAATCCGTTGAGTTGAGTAGATTCCAATCCGAACAATCGGATTTTAAGAGCTCAACAGCCAGCGCTCAATCACCGTCCATGCCGGCCGGATGTGCCACGTTTTTGACGAAACCGCACATACCCGAGAGGTTCATGCGCCAGAGGCCGTCGCACCGGCATCAGCATTCTGGGCCATGTTGCTTGGCATCAGAATTGCAGCCACATCAAGACGACCACAGGTGGTAGCAGGTAAACCCCACAACAACGAATATAAGGAGAAATCGAATGTCTGTCGGTCGAATTTGTATAAGGGATGTCGATACCGTCGATCGCGAGGAAACTGTCTGGCAAGCGGCCGAACGGATGCACCAGCGGGCGGTCGGAACATTGGTGATCATGGATCATACCAAAGAACCGATTGGTATCGTTACGGATCGCGACCTGGTGGAACGGGTCTTGGCCAAACGTTTAGATGCCGACTTGACGCCGGTTAGCGAAGTCATGACCACCAATCCCAAAACGATTTCCGAGGACGCGCCGATCGAGTCGGCTTTGGCAATGATGCGCAACGGTCGTTTCCGACGGTTGCCGGTGGTGGATGCCAAGGGCGGACTTGTGGGAATGTTGAGTTTCGATGACGTGCTCATGTTGTTGGCGGAAGAATTTAGAGATATCGGCCAGCTATTGGAGCAAGAGTCACCGGGCGGCGTCGCCGCGGAATCGCTGACGTAGTCCGAAACGGTTACAATTCAGATCGGGTGTGTGATTGCCAATCACCGATGTATGAAACTTTCGCACACACGGCTGATACAGGATTGCGGGTACAAACGGCGGATTTGAACACGCTGTTTGCCGAAGCGGGGCAAGCGCTGTTTTCGCTGATGGTAGGCAATCTGGATGACGTGCAAACGCGTTCAAGGGTGCCATTTGCCATCGATGGCGATGACGTGGAATACCTGCTGGTCGACTGGCTCACCGAGCTTTTGTACGCCTTCGAATCGGAGCGTTGGCTGTTCCGGGAATTCGAAGTGTCCATTGGCGCCGGCGAGCTGCGAGCGACAGGCCTTGGCGAAACAGCTGATACCAAGCGCCACCAATTGGAACACGAAGTCAAGGCAATTACATACCATGGATTGGAGGTGAAGCAGTCGCCCGAAGGTTGGAGTGCGACCGTCATCGTGGATATTTGATTGCCTGTCGCCGGCTCTTGGGTTCATCAACCGACCGTCGGCATGCAGTGGGAGGGCACGTTGGTTACACACGGTTATGACGGGCCATTGGAAAAGGTCAGCCCGAACTGTTGGCGGATTCCAAAGACTTATAAAACTGGAATGCGGGTCGACGGATTGATATTTGCCGATGACCAATTGATCGAGCAAATTCGCCAGGACCCTGCTCCGGAACAAGTCGCCAACGTGGCGTTTCTGCCCGGCATCCAATACGCCAGCCTGGCCATGCCCGATATTCACTGGGGCTATGGATTTCCAATCGGTGGTGTCTGCGCGACCGACCCGGAAGAGGGTGGAGTGATTTCGCCAGGCGGTGTGGGTTATGACATAAACTGCGGTGTTCGTCTGGTCCGCTCAAATTTGTTGGTGCAAGACGTACGGCCACAACTGGCCCCGCTAATTCAAGGACTCTTTCAAAATGTGCCCACGGGAGTGGGGCGTGGCGGCAAATATCATTTTTCGCATCGGGAGTTGCGGGAACTGATGGACGTGGGGCCGCAGTCGCTGCTACAGCGAGGCCTGGCCGTCGACCAAGACATTCAGTTCACCGAAGCCCACGGCCGGCTGGAGGGCGCCCAGCCAGGATTTGTCAGCAAGCGGGCTTTGGACCGAGGCTATGACCAATGCGGCAGTCTCGGCTCCGGAAATCACTTCATGGAAGTCCAATTTGTCGAACAGATCTTCGACAAGCCGGCGGCCCAGGTACTCGGTTTGCATCAGGATATGGTGTGCGTGATGATCCACTCGGGCTCGCGCGGCCTTGGATACCAGGTGTGCGACGATTCGCTGCGCACGCTCCGAAATGTTCCCGCAAAGTATGGCATCGAGTTGCCCGACCGCCAGTTGGTTTGCGCACCGGTGAGCAGTTCGCACGGAGAAACCTACTTGGGTGCCATGCGGGCGGCCGCCAATTTCGCCTGGTGCAACCGGCAATTGTTGATGTGGCAGGCGCGAGAAGTTTTCGAAAGTGTGTTGGGTCGCACCTGGCAGGATTTGGACATGCAGCTGGTATACGACGTAGCGCACAACATTGCCAAATGCGAAGAGCACGTCATCAACGGGGAGAAAAAACAGGTGTGGGTGCATCGCAAAGGCGCCACCCGCGCCTTTCCGCCCCACCATCCCGAACTGCCGCCCGAATATGCGGAAATCGGTCAACCCGTGCTGATTCCGGGTGACATGGGCCGCGCCAGCTGGGTGCTGGTCGGGCAACCGGGCAGCATGGAACTTTCATTTGGCAGTGCCTGTCATGGGGCGGGAAGACGATTGAGCCGGCACGCGGCCGTTCGCCAGGCTAAGGGACGTCAAATCGATCGCGAGCTGCTGCAGCAAGGCGTCGTGGCGCGAGCCCGCAGCAGAAGAGGATTAGCCGAAGAGCAACCTGACGCCTACAAGGACGTTGATGTGGTGGTCGACGTGGTCCACCAGGCAGGCCTGGCCAAGAAAGTAGCGCGGCTGCGCCCCCTCGGCGTCATTAAAGGTTGAATGACCGCGCCCGCTACTTCCAATACGAAATTTCGCCAGGCCAAAGACTCAAGTTCAAATCGGTTGCCTTGGCAAACGTGCTATTCCAAAGCCTTGCGCGCCTTCTTGACGTCATCGGACACGACCGCCAGTTCGATTAAATCGTCCGACAGCCCCACCACATAGGCCGCTTCCAGGTTCACGCCGGCTTCGGCCAGTTTGGCGGCAACCCCCGTCAACTCACCGGCGCGGTTTTCCAACAAGACGACGGCCACATCGCTTTCCACGAAAGCGATATTACTGGCCTCCAAGGCACTTCGCGCCGACTCGACATTGTCGGGAATCAACCGCAATACCGCCTGATCGTTGAAGTTCATCGCGGAAACTGACTTCAAGTTGACGCCATACAATGAGAGTGCATTGGTGACTCGCGCCAACTCGCCTGGTCGATGCGCCAACTGTATCGAAAAATCTTTCATCATTTGCTCTGCCATCCGTTCGATTATGATTGTGGTCGATAGGCACGCGGTAATACGACTATTTGCGTAGTCGTAGCATACCGTTTGCCGGCGAACATCGCGACGAAAAAACATCGGCCTTCGTTCGCCAAGTCTTGCGTTGGTCATCCCCCATGATAAATTGCGTTGGATTTCACCATCGAGGCTGTCGACAAACGGGGAGTAACGACCATGTCTAACGACTTTCGCCACATTAGCGAAAGCACCCAAAACGACGTGCTAATCATCACGATTGATTCCCCTGCGCTCAATGACTTTGACCTAAGTCATGCCGTTGCCGACGAAGTCGACCAGGCAATTTCCCGGGCCAAAACAGACAAAGTCGTTGTTGACATCGCTGCCGTCGAGTACCTCACCAGCCTGGGATTGGTCGTGTTCGCCCGATTAATTTTGCAAAGCCAAAACTCAAGCAGACGGATCTACGTTTGCAACGCCTCGGACCTGGTGGCCGAGGTACTCGAAGTGACTCAATTGGACCACCTGGAGAATCGCACCGATAAATCGCCATTGCCGGTGACGGCCAGTCGGGAAGAGGCCATTCTCCAATTTGCCAGTTGAATGCCGCGCGTTCGTCCAACCGCCAAAAGTCAACTGAAAATAATTCTTATTTGCCATTAGACCACATTCGTGCGTCACATTTGGTGTCCATGGTCGCCGGTCAACGCGCGTACCCATGGACCGGCCACGACCGGAAACCGCGACACCAGACCGACCGTGACCGCGGTTATCCGCGGATGCCGCAAGCCCCGCGCCAGTAAACGACACAGTCGCTGTCGGCGGCGCACGAGACCAAGATGCTCGCGTGACCAGGCTTCACCCAAGGCCTCATGCCAACCGTCAACCGCCGCGCGGGCAAACGGCAAAACGGCCCGCCCACTGGTCAGAGCCCAGGCGATGCCTTCACCCGTAAACGGCTCGACATAGCCGGCGGCATCGCCGATCAAAAAGGCGTGGCTGGCAAACGGCTGTCGCGGCCGCCTGGTTAACAAAGGCGTGCCTTGCCATGCGGCCTCCCCTAGCTGTGGCAAATCGGGAAATCCCGCCTCCCGAATGATCGTGGCGGCCAACAAGCCAAGGCCGCCCGCCCGTTTAACTTGTGTTCGATCCAGCGCGGCCGCAAGATCCAGTTGTGAATTCTCCAAGCGGACCAGGCCCACGTATCCGTGACGACCGCAGGCCATGTAAATCGTGCCTGGGCGGTAACTGATCGGCGCCGAATTAATCACCGTGCCGGCACCGATCCGCGAATTCGATTGCACCGTTGACTGGACGTCGGTGTCTCCTCTCAGCAAACCCGAACCAACTCCGTCCGCGGCCACCAATACCTTGGCGGCGATCTCGGCGCTTGCCGCACCGTTTCGCAGGTGTAATTTGCGCACACCGCGGCTCACCTCGCCCAAGCGGGCTTCGGTGCGCGGCATGAACTGGCATCCTTCGCCAATGGCCGCGTTCACCAGCGCCGCGTCGAACACGTGCCGGGACAGACTGACCGTTCCCCGCAGCGGCAAATCGGCAACGCGGTGACCGGCTGCCACGTGAAAATTATTGATCGGCACGGCTCCCAATCGATCGACCAGACCGCGCATGCCGGCCTGTCCCAAAATGGACTGGACCGTGCGGTTCAAGCAGCACCCGCAGACTTTGTGCCTGGGAAACGCCGCCTTGTCGATCAACACGACGCGTTTTCCCGTCTGCGCCAATTGGCCTGCTGCCATCGCGCCAGCCGGTCCGGCCCCCACGACGGCCACATCCCAAGTTTGCGACGCAGCGGCCGCCAAATCGATGGTGGCGGCCAGGTTCATGGTCGCTCCCAAGTCATCAGGTAACGAAACGGCCATTTCCGCTGTATCCGCACGCCGTTCAAACCGGCTCCACGTGCCAGTTCCCGGATCTCGGTCAAACTGAACGCCGCGCGGACGGACAACGGCCCATCCACGTGAACTATCGGCGATCGCGACAGCAGACGCGTGCCCAGCCATGCCAAAACGTAGCCGGAAAAACAGCGGCGCAAATCGCTGATGATCACCAGGTGGGCGTCGCCGTGCCGCAGCCGGCTCAGAAAATCGACGACCGAGTCGTTTTCCAAATGATGCAAAAACAATGAACAGAGAATAACGTCAAAATTCGTTGGGATTTCGTCTCGCAAAACGTCCAGTTGAAAAAAGTTTACTTCGGTGGACCGGCGACTGGCCTGTTGCCGCGCATATGCAATGGCAGTCGGGCTCATATCACAGGCCGAAATCTGTGCTGGCACATTGGCGCGGCAGCTGCGGCGTTTCAGCCAGATCGGCAGGTCACCTGCTCCGGTAGCCACGTCCAGAATCTTGAGCGGGCGGCCCAATCGTTTTGCTTGTCGCTCTATCGGCCGCCAGATTACGGAACCGGCCAGGCTGAATCGATTAATCCGCGTCAATCCGCGCAATGCTTGTTGATGACGGTGCGGATCGAGACCCGGCTGATCCATCAACTCGCCAGTTACGAAACGCTGACCAAGTTGTAACGATTTGATCATCGGTGCAAGAGCGGATGCGATGGATTGACAGAATTGACAAGATGATCAGGATACGGTGGTCATTCAGTGCGGCGACCAACAAATGCATTATTACCAACTCAATGTCACTATGAGTCCACCCAAGTCTGCAAACTACGCATGATTGTTTCCAATTGCCGGATTTCGCTTGACGAAGTCGCCGATCATTATAACGAGTTGGATCGATTCTATCGTCGCGTCTGGGGTCGACACGTGCACCACGGATTGTGGATCAGCGGGCGCGAATCGCCCGCAGAGGCCGTCGAACAATTGATTGAAACGACCGTCGCCCCGCTGCAACTGGATGAAAACAGCCGAGTTTGCGATGTCGGCTGTGGCTACGGCGAAACGGCCCGATATTTGGCCAAACGGTTTGGTGCGACGGTGACGGGGATCACTTTGTCGCAAACCCAATTTGATTTTGCCTGCCAGCAAAACGCCGAAGATACCGTTGCGGAATTCGTATTGGGCGACTGGGAATCTAATTCGTTACCAGCGGCGTCATTTGATGCCGTGGTTTCCATTGAATGCCTGGCCCATATCGTCAACAAGCCGGTGTACTTTGAGCAAATTAATCGGGTATTGCGACCCGGCGGTCGGGCTGCCATCACGTGCTGGTTGGAAGGAGATCATTACCGGGCCTGGCAAAAACGATGGTTGTTGGAGCCGATTTGTCGCGAAGGGCGCTTGCCTTCGATGGGCCGGATGGTGGAGTACGCACAGATGGCGACCGACGCCGGCCTGGCGGTGGTGGAGTGTGCGGATTGGTCGGACCAGGTCCGCAAGACTTGGCGGATTTGCAGCAGACGCGTGATGACCCAACTGGCGACCCGCCCGGATGCCTGGTGGTTTTTGATGCGGCGGAAAAGCCGCAGCTGGGTGTTTTTGTTTTCCATCTGGCGAATCCGCCTGGCTTATCGAACCGGGGCCATGCGCTACGGCATGATGCTGGTGGAAAAACCGCAGTCAACGGCCACAAGCCCCTAATCGAATATGGCTGCCTCCACGACCAGTCCCGGACCAAATGCCAGCGCGACGCAAGGCCGCGGCGCGTTGCATTCCTGTAATTGCTGAATCACAAACAGAATGGTTGCCGACGACATATTGCCGTGTTGCGACAACACGTGACGGGAAGCCGCCGTGGCATCCCGCGTCAGTCCCAGCGCCACCGCCACGCTGCCGATGATCTTGGGGCCGCCGGGGTGAATCGCCCAGGAACCAATTTGCTGAATCGTCAAATCGTTTTCGGCCAGCCAGGATTCGACCCAACCGCGCAAGTTGTCTTGGATCAACTCCGGCACGCTTGGCTCCAGTGTCATTTCGAACCCATGGTTGCCGATCGTCCAAGTCATCGCGTCGTCGCTGTCCGGCATCAATAACGAGCCGGTGGTGCGGACCGACCAGGCGCCATCGTCTGTGGCGACACGACGACGGCCAACCAGCGCTGCCGCGCCGTCGGAGAACAGCGCATTGGCCACCAACTTGGATGGGTCCCAGCCGTAGAAATAATGCAGGCTGCACAATTCCACCGACGCGATCAGCACGCGGGCCGCCGGATCGGATTCCGCGATGGCTCGAGCGACGATCAACGCATTGACCGCGCCGTGACAACCCATGAATCCAACTTGCACGCGTTGAATGCCTCGACACAGTCCTAATTCATTGATCAACGCGAAATCGATGCCGGGTGCACTGAAACCAGTACAAGTGACCGTGATTAAATGAGTAATTTCCGGAGCGTCGACGCCCGCACGCTGCAGCGCTATGCGGGCAGCTTGGACGGCCAGCGGTGCGGCCTGCTGCATGTACTGTTGCATGCGAACTGCCGTCGTCGGTCCGCGATCATCCGTCGAGGCCGCTGGTGGATAAAACGACTGATTGGGGCCGTTTTCGTCGGGAGCTTCCAACAACACGCTGCCGCGATACTCAACCATCGAGTATTCGTAAACTTTGTCAAACCAGCCGTCATTGTTTGGATCGTTATCGTAGACAAACTGTTTGGCGATATAGGCCGCTTCACGTTGGTCAGCATTGAATTCGGGAATGGCAGTGCCTATGCCCAGGATTGACAAACTCATAGTGTTCTTTCACAAGCGGCGATAACCGGCTGGCGATCCATTCGAGCAGGATCGAACCGTTTGTTATACGAGGCAGCCGGTGGGCCTGAAAGAACGCATGGTGGCCGAACCCGTTTTCGTAGGGAATTGCCGCCGGACCCCGCCGGCCCCTAAGATAACGCCTGTCGAATGTTTGCGCGGTGAGGGCGAATCGCCATTTTGCAATAACCGGGATAGCGTCATTACCGATGACGGAAAAAAAATTTAACTGTTTGATCATGGGAGCGGCGGGCCGCGACTTTCACGATTTTCAGAGTTTCTTTAAACAACGGCCCGAGTTTCACGTGGTGGCGTTTACCGCTGCGCAAATTCCCTTTATCGAAACTCGCTCCTTTCCCCGTGAACTGGCCGGCAAATACTACGCCACAGATATCCCGATTCATTCCGAATCCAAACTCCCGCAATTGATTGCCGCACATCAAATTGATTTTGTCTTCCTGGCGTACAGCGACCTGTCGTTTGACGACGTCATGCACAAGGCCAGTCTAGTGCAATCGCTCGGCGCGAGTTTTGTGTTGCTGGGCCCGCGACACACCCAACTGGAATCCGGCAAGCCGGTTGTGTCGGTAACTGCGGTGCGAACCGGCGCCGGCAAAAGCCCGCTGTCCCAAATGCTGACCCGGCATTTGAAACAAGCTGGTTTTCGCGTCGGGGTGATTCGCCATCCGATGCCATACGGTGATCTGACTCGTCAGGCGGTCGAGCGGTTCGCGACCGAAGAAGATCTCGACAGATACCATTGCACGGTCGAGGAACGTGAAGAATACGAGCCTTACGTCGAGCAAGGCCTAACAATTTTTGCCGGAGTGAATTACCAACAAATCCTCCGCTCCGCCGAACAGGAGTCCGATGTCATCTTGTGGGACGGTGGCAACAACGATTACCCGTTTGTGCGCGCCGGACTTTCAATTGTTGTCGCCGACGCGCTGCGCGCCGGTCACGAAATCAGCTATTACCCAGGAGAAACGAATCTCCGGCGCGCCGACATCGTCGTAATCAATAAAGTCGCGCAAGCTGATGACCGGGAGTTGTCCGAATTGCGGCAGCGCATTTCACAGACCAATCTGCGCGCCACGATCGTGACCGCCGATTTGGAGATCGAAGTTGCCGATCCCGATCCGATACAGGGCCGCCGCGTGCTGGTGGTGGAGGACGGACCCACGGTCACGCATGGCGGCATGGCATACGGGGCCGGCTGGCTGGCCGCCCAGCGGTTCGGTGCCGCCGAAATCATCGATCCCCGCCCGGCCGCCGTGGGGACGATTGCCAAGTCGTTTGCCGACTATCCCCATTTGGAAAACGTATTGCCGGCACTGGGATATTCGCCGCAGCAATGCCGGGAATTGCGGGAAACAATAGAAAAATCTGGTGCCGAGGTGGTGATTGATGCCAGTCCCGCCCATCTGGACCGAGTGATCCAATTGTCGATCCCCATTGTTCGCGTGCGCTATCGCTTTGAACAGAAATCTGGAAAGCCATTGACGGACACCGTGGCGGAATTCGTCAAAGCACACGCTTAACAACGAGCGCGACGACTAGTCACCAGCCCGTGCGCTTGCGAACAGAATCAAACACTCACGGTTTACCGTCACGCGATTTGGTCCGGCACGTTTTCGGCGGTTGATTTCGTGCTCAAGCATTTGTGGATCAACAAGCCGATCATGGCGGCCAGCGCCAACAAGGAGATGATGTCGGCCAGCCCGGATGACGAAGACCAGGTCTTGAAAAACGGTATGTCCACCTGAAACATTAAAATGACCGCGGTCAAAATCCCCATGATCGCTTCGCCGGCGACGATGCCGGATGAGAATAACAAACCCTGGTGAATGATCGCCTTGCGCTTGGGTTCCGCATCGCCACGAGCCCGCGACCGTTTATCGACAAACAAAAACGCCAGTCCGCCAAACAAAATGGGAAACGTTACCGTCCACGGCAAATACATGCCCACGGCCAGCGGCATGGCATGCAACCGGAATTTGGTGTCCTTGGGCTCCAAAACCAGTCGGTCAATGGCAATGGCAACTAGTCCCACCGCCGCCCCCCAGGCGACCAAACTCCAAGGCATGTCTTGCAGGTTGCCAAATATTCCGCCCACCAGCTTTTCAAACATCACGCCCTGCGGTGCCTTCAACGCCGCCACGCCCTCGCGAGCCGCTTCGCCGATGCCGTACGAATTCTGCAACAACTGCATCGTCGGCGCAATGATAAATGCCGGCAACATCACGCCAATTAACTCACCGGTTTGCAGGCGGCGCGGTGTCGCGCCGACGATCTGACCGATTTTAAGATCCTGGCAGATGTCACCCGAGGTACAAGCCGCGCAGCAAACCACACCCGCCACTCCTAATGTGGCCAACATGCCAGCGGTTCCCGAATAGCCCAACATCAACAACAGAAATGCGGTAATTAAAACCGTGCAAATGGTCATGCCCGAAACGGGACTGTTCGACGAGCCGACCAGACCCACGATGTAGCTGGCCACAGCCACGAAAAAGAAGGCGAGAATGAACATTAACACCGTGGTGATGGCGGTGGTCGAGGCGCTCTGCGTCATGATGTAGTAAACGACCCCACTCAGGATCAAGCTGAACGCCAAAACGCTGAACAGGGCGCGGCCGGTGATGCCCTGTTCGGTCCGCGGCAGCGCCGCCACGTCTTCTTTGCCGGTGATCCCGCGAAACGCAGTCCGCAACGCCGCGCCCATGCTGCCGGCGATTTTGATGATTGAATACACACCGGCAACGATCATCGCCCCGATGCCAAAGAATCGGATCTGTTCATCCCAAATGGTTCCGATCACATCCACGGCTGAACCGCTTGAGAAATCCGCGCCCCAAGCCAAGATGGGAATGGCCACGACATAGGAAAGTGCGCCGCCCATAAATATCAGCAGTGACACTTCCCAGCCGACGATAAACCCCACGGCCATCAGCATTGGCGAAATATCGGTGCCGACATAAACTCCCGTTCGCCCCACTTGTTGCGCCCACTCGACCGACCCTTTGAACACGCCGCCTACCGACACCAAAGCCTTGAACAGACCGCCCAAGCCGAGAGCGACAAAAATCCCCAACATCTCCGAGCCGCCGCGGTCACCGGCCTTGAGCACTTCGGCACAGGCCACCCCTTCGGGAAACTTGAGTTCCTCCTGTTCAATGATCATTGGTTTGCGCAAAGGGATCATCATCACCACGCCCATCACACCCCCGGCCATGGCAATTAGCGTTGTCTCCCAATAGTGGAAATGGTTCCAAATGCCCAGCAACAATATGGCCGGCACCGTGAAGATAATGCCGGCGGCCAGGCTTTCTCCAGAACTGGCGATGGTGTGTACGATGTTGTTTTCCAGCACCGTTCCGCGTTTCAACAGACCGCGGAGGATACCCATTGAAATGACGGACGCCGGAATCGCGGCGCTGACGGTCATGCCTGCGTATAAGCCGACATAAATGTTGGCCGCACACATGATCAGACTTAACACCGCCCCCAGCAGCAGGGCTTGGAGCGTGAATTCCGGCAAGATTTTTCCAGCCGGGACGTAAGGACGAATTTTTTCGACCACGTGTAGCAGCTTTTAATTGACGTGCGTGGGGCGTTTGGAAAAGGATTGATCGCCAATCATACCAATATTTTAAGTGGCGTGCCGTACGGGCTGTTGATTCCGCAGCGTCATGCGGATTGGCAAGCGAAGAACGCGATTGGGACGCAATTAATCACCAAAGTCAGTTTTAGCGCAAGCTCCATCCTGACCGACGGTGACCCTCGCTTCAACGTCCGACGGACTCCACGAAGTCTGCGCGCGGGCGCGTTAGACCCTTCATCGCCTTTACCCCTGTCGTTGATGTCTCCATCGCCCAGCAGCAGGCGGTCGTGCAGCGAGTCTTCTGGGTTTGGGTTGAGCGTTCCGTCAAACACTCGCGCCGAGCCCGACCGGCTTTCGACTCCGGGACGAATTCCACAAGTTCCCTTTCGGGCGGCGCCCGAAAAAGTTTCTTGAGAACAAAAACTTTTTTGAAGCGGGTTGCGCAGCCGAACGATACTCAAAAACCCGGCTTCGGCCAATGCAGCGGGTTTTCAAGACAAGCCGTTCAGTATCTGGAGGTAGTGGTGGTAAGGTGGCGTTGGTTAGGTAGCGTTGGTCGACTGCGGGTGCTCCACCAGGCAATCGATGCTCTTATCGATCAACAATCGCAGTCGCAACAGTTCATCTAGCGAGAATGAATTGGTGCTCTTCCACGCACCCGAACGATCGCGAT
>JBFILF010000091.1:0-14222 GCA_041599835.1 Pirellulaceae bacterium | reverse complement strand
CGTGCGGCCCATGTACTGCAGAATCATAAACGTGCCAATGATGCTGATGGGTATCGCGACGGCGACGACCAGCGTGCCCCGGGCGAACCAGAATCCTGCCGCCACGATCAACGCCAACGTCAACAAAAAGAACCAGGGCGAACTCACCCGCGCCGCAACGGCGGAAAACGCCAACAGCGGAATGAACACAAACGTCCGCGAACCGACGTGCAGAAACAGCATCAACACGATCACGGTCAGGGCGCCGCCCAACACAATATTTTGATTGACGAGGTTCAGCGCGGAATTGATATAGAGCGTTTCGTCATAAACTTGCGTCAAGATCAGGTTGCGGCGTTGCAGCACCGACTCGTTGAGCCGGTCTTTTTCCTGCTGCAAACCGCGCATGATGTCCATCACGTTGGCGCCCGATTCGCGGTTGACGCTGATGACAATATTGGACACGCCAAAACGGCGCACGAAGCCATCGGGTTTCTTAAATCCCAATTGGACGGTGGCCACATCCTTGATGTAAACGGACGTGGAATCTGTGGTGCGAACCACCTGGTTGGCCACGTCCTCGACAGACCGAAATTGACCGAGCGTGCGAACGGTGTAACGGCGTTTGCCTTCCCAAAAATCGCCGGCCGAGATGTCTTGATTAGCTTGCCGTAACACACGCGTCACGTCGGCGATGGTCAAACCGCGCGCGGCGAGCCGATTCGGATCGATGATGACTTGCAGCTCCAATTCTTCGCCGCCCCGCACATCGGCGTTGGAGACGCCAGGCACGCGTTCAAACGCCGCCTCGATCACGTCTTCGGCAAACTTGCGCACCCGCGTCACGTCGATATCGGGCGGTACCAACGATTGGGCCTCGGGAAAGTTTTCGGCCAGCTCGCGAATCCGGTACACCGCCAGTCCGACGTTGGTCTCAAACGCCGCTTGAATGCGGCCAATTGCCTCGGCATGTTGCGGATGGTCTGCGGCAAATTCCTGCAACTGTTCCAACGATGGCGGGCTGACGCTGAGAATGAACCAGGCGATCGAGCGATCGGTGTTGCTGGACGTTTCGATCACCGGTTTGTCAGCGTCCAGCGGGTATTCGCGGACCTGCTGCAACTGGCTGTTCACCTTTAACACGGCCTCATCCATGTTGGTGCCGACCTGGAACTCCAACGTGATGGAACCGCGGGATTCAGACGAATCGGAAGTCATCCGCGTCAGGCCCGCGATGCTTTTGAGTTGTTCCTCTTGTTCGTTGACGATTTCCTTTTCCACTTCCTGTGGGCTGGCCCCCGGCCACGAGGTCCGCACCGTGACCACCGGCCGGGTCACGTCGGGTGCCAGTTGCATGGGCATGCGAAACGCCGAGATCGCGCCGAACAGCACGATCAGGATGACACCCACTGCAACTTTGACGGGATTCAAAATGAAATTGGCAATCGGATGCATGGAAAGGCCTGCCGGCGCTTGACCGGGTTTTGGTTTAATTGTTTCCGTCGATGATCTTGATCGGTTGGCCGTCCATTAATCGCTCGTTGCCGCGGACAACCACGAGATCATTTTCCTGGATATCGCCGCGGATTTCGATCAGGTCGCCGTCCGTCGCGCCGGTTTGCACCGTATGTTTGCGGGCCACAGCAGAATCGTCAGCCAATTGGTCAACCACAAAGATATCAACTTGGTCCTGGCCCAGCACCAAGGCATCTTTGTGAACCATCAAGATTTCGGCAGGTCGCCCGATCGACAAGCTGGCGCGGGCCAGCAAACCCGGTCGCAGTAAATAGCCAGAATTTGTTTTGGGGTTGTCGACCCGAATCACGACCGGCAGCGCGCGGGTTCGCTCATCCGCTTCTGGAATGATTTGCGTTACCCTGCCCTCGAATTCCTGCTCGAGTGAATCGACGGTCATGATTGCCATGAACGGTTGCTGGGGAGTGGCAGCATCGAATGAACTTTGAAGTCTGCCCAGAAAGGCTTGCGGAATGCTGATCCGTAATTCGATCGGATTCAGCTGGACCACTTCGGCTACCGGATCGCCAGACGACACCCAATCGCCCTGCTCCACGATCCGCCGCGACACGAATCCGGGAAACGGCGTTCGCACCGTATGCTTGGAACGCAAGTCCTTCAAGCGCCGCAATTCGGCTTGCTGGGCCTTGATCCGTTGCTGCACGATGGTCAATCGGATGTCGCGGGTCGATTGCAACCGTTGCAGTTCGGATTGGGCCGCGATCAGGGCCTGGGATTGAATGCGAAATTGCGAGACGCCCTGTTCCAATTCCGCTTGAGAAATACCGCGATCGGTGGCCAGCGATTCGGCTCGCTTGAATACTTGCTCCGCGTAGTCTTTCTGGGCTTGAGCCTGCTGCACACTCGCTTCGGCCAGTTCAATTTCCTTGGGAAGCGACTTGAGCAACTCTTCATAGGTTTTTTGGCGAAGTTCCAGTTCGATTTCGGCGGCTTCGATTTCGATGTCCAGCGTTTCGCGCAGGATGTGCACCAGCGGCTGTCCCACGAACGATTCCTCCGTCGACTCCTCGGCAGCACCGACTGGATCGCCGTCGTCGACCAGAACTTTTTCGATGCGTCCGGCCACGGCGCTGCCGACCACCGATTTGCGGACGGGTTTCAGCGTGCCGATAAACGACTCGGTGGTGGAGGCGACTTTTTTGACCACCTTGCTGGTGGCCACCAGCGACGGTCCCCCGCCCCGTTTCCCCTGGCCTTCGGCCTCGGTAACCGTCAGCAACGACGCCAACGTGGCGCAGGTGGCCAACGTCACCAATTTCATTGTCCAACGATTGTTCATCATGCGGCCCGGTTTTAGCCGGAAATTTTGCGATACGGCCAACAGTCAATCACGGCCTTTCCTGAAGCGGTCAAACGCTGGCAACCGACGTGTTAAAGGGCCTTCAAGTCCCCTCGCGGCTGCTTCGGATTTTTTGTTAGCAATTCAAGACGTGTGTGTTAGCGAGCGGCGACATTCGCCAATTAGCATTCTAATCAACCAAAACGCGGACGGTTGCGCATCGACACGTGAAATCAATTAAACCCGCAAATGCCGGCAAGTTGTCGCGGCAATCTTACAAGTTGTTAAATTTGAGCCACGTATTTTACACGATAGGCGTATTTGTGATTCATCGCCCCATCTAATCGGTTATCGGTTTGGCTGGGGGGTAACCCGGAGGTAGGGGCGGAGGGCTTTGTAGCCTTTGGGGAATTTGTCGCGGGCCTCGTCGTCCGGGATCGAGGGCACGATGATGCAGTCGTCGCCGTCTTCCCAGTTGGCGGGCGTGGCGACCTGGTGTGACGACGTCAACTGCAGCGAGTCCAGCGCGCGAAGCAGTTCATTGAAATTGCGGCCGGTCGACGCCGGGTAGGTCAGCGTCAGCCGCAACTTTTTCTCCGGATCGATCATAAATACCGATCGAACCGTCATGGTGTCGTTGGCGTTGGGGTGAATCATCCCGTACAGATTGGCGACCGTGCGGTCGGGATCGGCGATGATCGGAAAATCCACATGCGTGTGCTGGGTATCGTTAATGTCATCGATCCAGGCATGATGTGAATCCAGCGGGTCGACGCTGATGGCGATCACTTTGGTATGGCGCCGGGCAAATTCCTCAGTCAGCTTGGACATGGCACCCAGTTCTGTCGTACATACCGGCGTAAAATCAGCCGGGTGTGAAAACAAAATGCCCCAATCATCGCCGAGCCATTCGTGAAACGAAATTCGCCCCTGAGTTGTGTCAGCCTCGAAATCTGGAGCACTGTCGCCTAATTGCAGTGACATGGTCAGAATCCCCTGATCGAATTTATTGAAACCAGTTCAAACGATGGCACGCCGCGCGCGACGCCCCCATACAACGGCGACTATCCAAACGCTTTTATCGCCTCTTCGCGGGTTTGATGGATGGTAAACACGCTGTCCAGCCGCGTGATCCGAAACAGCTGACTGATCTCCGACGTCAAGTTGCAAAAATGCACCGTGATCCCTCGATCGGTGGCCTTCTTGTTGAAGTTAATGAATTGGCCGACCATGGCTGAGGTCATCAATTCAATCCGGTTCATGTCGACCAGGATTTTGTTGACCTTAGTCGATGCGGCCAGATCCTGAAGTTCCTGGCCAATTGTGTCGACCATGGCCTGATCCAAAATCGTCGTTTCCTGAAAATCGATGATCAGTACACCGTGGGAAACCTGAGATATCAATCCACTCGTCTGCATAACTCTACCTGTCGCGTGAATACGAACAAAAACCGTCAAGCGCCGCAGCCAATCATCATGACATTTACAGCGTAAAAATCAATTGATCGGTTCCGGCCCGGCCAGCCAACCGATTTCCCAAGGAATCAGCGATCCAATGGCTCGGGGCGCGCCACCAATGGTGGCGATCATGACACGACTAATCGGACGTGTCTTCATAAAGCGGCAACAGGCGGTAGTCAACTTCCAGCGAAAGCAGGTTCATCGCCGTCACGTACAGCCGGCCTGCCTGGCCGCCCCAACGATCGGGCACCGGACGCAACGGATCCCAGCTGCCGGCCATCTGGCCGTCGCGCACCTGGGTGCGGATCAACAGCGGCCGTAACTGGTTGTTCCACGTCTCCCAGTCTTCACCGCCGATGTGGTTCAGCACTTGCGTGGCGTAATACCAATAATAGGTGTCTCTAACGTTGATCGAGTCATCGCCGGGCAGCTGTTCCAGCAAGTAACGGGCCCCGTTGGTCAGCCGTGGATCGTTGCGGTCCCAGCCCATGTACAGTCGCATCAACAAACCGACCGACGTCATGCACGGCGAAGGTCTGCGGCCATGCGAACGGCGAATCGTCGGCGTATCCTCGGCCAGCGGATTGTAGCGGAACAGATGTGCTTCGTCCGGCATGCGCGCCCCGTCCAGCCAGCCACGAATGCCCAGCCAGGTTTTTTCATTTGTTTCGAAACCCGCCAAACGGCCGCTTTGCAGCGCCATCATCATCCAACCCGTGACCGACGTGTCCGCGCCGTTGCCGATCCGGTAACGCCAACCGCCCAGCCGCGGATCCTGCGAGTCGTCGATGAAAGCCAGCGCCCGTTGAATCGGCTCACGCAACGATTCGTCCTGTGTCATTCCGTACGCTTCGGCCAATGCCAACGTCACGATGGCGTGACTGTACAAGCGACAAACCTTGTCCGATTGCTCGTCGGCCGGCACGTAAAAGTCGCCATCGCCACTTTGGTTTTCCAGCAGCCAGCGAACCGCCAACTCCAACTGACCTGCGTACTTGAACTCTTTGTGTGTGTAACCGGCCCCCTGAAAGGCGAGCAGAGCCAGACCAGTGGCCGCGGCATCGCTGCTGAGCAACTTGGCAACGTCGTTTCGATCGTCGTCGAATCCGCTGAGCGTCCAGCTACCGTCATCCTGTTGGTAGCGGGCCAAAAATGCCAACCCAAACTCGATGGCTTCTTCTGTTTGTGGAGCCGAACGTTTTCGCGCCGGGTTTCTCCGCGTACGGAACGGCTCGCGGGCGATCACCGGCGCGGGGCTGACCGAGGGTGTTCCGCCGGATTCGTCTTTTCGGAATCGCGTTTCCGTCATCGACTGAATCGCCGGGCTGTCCTTCGATGCGCGGCGCGAGTCAATGCCCGGATTGGGTTGCGGCGAATTGGAAATGCCCGCCGGTCCGGTTCGCGCGTCGATATCCAGGGACATTCCGGCCGGAGCGTCGCGCTGCACGTCGGCGACATTCGCGGCGTCGCTGAGCTGCTCGGACCGTCCGGTCGAGTTGGCCGGGCTGGATAACGCTTCGGGGGTGGGCCCGACATCCAGCGTCGGCGTGGCGCCGGAGGAGGAATCTCCGCGGTTCGCCGTAGCATTGGCTGGTCGTGGCGTTTGCCGTTGCGAAGTGCCGCGGCGGCCGCCGGTTTCAACCAGCGGCATCGACGAGGCAGCGGCGGCCAATGCGCCCCGGGTGGCGCGTGCAATGCCGGAACCGGGCAAATTTTCCGATGATCGGCGCAACGCTTCTACCGCCGCTTCCGCAAGGGACGAATCGGAACCGCCGTCCGCAGACTGTAAAGAACCGCCTAGTTCGTCGATTGAAATCTCAACGTCCGGCGAGCTTTCTGACGATCGCGCCGGCGCGGTGGAAGCAGCACCCGCCAGGCGGCGCATCGCTTCCAATTCTTCGTCTTCGTCATCCGAGTCGGATTCGCCAATTGCGCTTTGCGCCATTTCAAACGCCGTGCTGGTCGATGGTTCGGAGCCGGCGACACGCGACTGTGTCGGTCCGCCAGAGATCGCCGCCTGGCCGCCGTCGCGCGCCAACAAGTCCGCTTGGGCATTGGGAGTCGGCTCATCGGCCACTTGGTCGGCGGCAGCTGATTCGAGGTCGGAACTGGCCAGGGCCTCGGCCATCGGGGTGGCCACCGCTGGTGCCGCAGCGCCCGAATCAGCCAGTCGGGCCACGCGCTGCTGGCTGGGTTGATCTTGAATCTCCGGTTGGCCTCCCCCTTCCACGCGGCGATTGACGGCTTCACTGACAATTTTGGTGGGGCCGATATCGGCGCTGCCGCTGCCACGTTCGGCGGAAAATTGTCCACGGCGGGCATCGCTGTTGGAACTAGTTAGTGCCGCGCTGGCATTGGCCGTCAACTCATGTTGGCGCTGCGCCGCGGTGCGGCTTGCCAACGGGAGAGACTCGGCCCGCATCGGCGAACTGGGCACGGCTTTTTCGGACGTGGTTCGCGGCACGCGGGATGCTTGCCGGGCGGTAAATGAATTTGGATCGGGTCGGACCGAAGTCGATTCCGGCCGCCGCATCGAATCGGCCGCATTCATCGCCGCGCTGGCTCGGGAACCGAGATCGCGATTGATGTTGACTGAACGACCCACGCCGGCGGTGCCCGACGTTGATCGCTCGACAGCCATTGGTTGCGGCTGCAGATTGGCGGTGCCTTGCGCGACGTTGGATTGCGCCGTCGCGCGGGGCCGTTCGACGGGTTGCGGCGATTGCGGTTGCGGGGTCACGTCAACGGCCCGACGGGCCTGGGCCAGGCGATTCTGGTTGGTCACGCTGGGTTGGTTGACGGTCTCCCGCGGTCGTCTCTGTGCCAATTGTTGAGTTGGACTTGCTTGTTGCACTGATTGGCGGCGAACGTTGCGCTGGGGCACGGCCGCCACCGGGGATTGTCGCTGGACGTTGCCCAACTGGGCCGCCGCCGGAGTTGCCGGTGTTTGGCTAGGTCGTCGCGCCGACGGGGCGGTTGGCGTCGCCGCCGCCGCTGTTGCCGTGGGACGGCTGGACGATTCGGCGACCGTCGCGCGGGCTGTCGATGTTGGAGTGGACGGTCGCCGGCGGTCGACGGTTCGCCGCGACGTTGAGGCGGAGGGTTGTTGTTGGACCGTCTCGGTCGAAGGTTCGCGGCGTGGCAACGCGGCCTGTGTCGCCTGAGTTTGCGGCCGGTCAATGTCGGTTTCAGCGGCAGGTGAGGCGGCGGCCTGCGTCGATTCGGAGCGCGCCGTGGCCGTCGGCTTGGCGCGGGGAACAGGTTGGCTGGATTTAGGCTGAACGTTTTCCACCTGGCGGCGCAACGTTGAGACACGTTCCCCCAGCCGCGGCACGGTTCGGCTGGTTTGTTGGCGACGAACCACCTGTGGATTGTTTGTTGGCTGCTGTGTTTCGACCGGCGTCGGTTGAGGCCGCACCGGTGAGGTCTCAACCTGCGCGATCCGCTCGGTCACCGGTTGTTCGTCCGGGACTGGAATCTCGATTTCGTTAGGTTCCTGCCAAAAGTGTTCGTCGACCTGCCGGGATATGTGAATCATGCGCGGCTGGTTGACGGTGTTGGGCGTTCGATGATCGACAAACAAAAATCCCGTGAAGATGTCTGTTTGTTTGGCAAAAATGACGAAACAACAATGCAGGGCCAAACTCAATATGACGGCTAATTGCACCGAGCGCTGCCAGCGGCGGTCATCGATGAACCGCAACGTAAATGCCACGACGGCAAAGGCTGCCGGCAAAATCATCAAACTGGTCCACATCCAGAAACCGTCTAGCAGCGACACGATGGTTGCCGCCAGAACGGCGGACGTGATGCACAAGGCCATGAAGATCGGCCAGAACTGCTGATCGAACCACACTTGGTGCGGCGGACGAAAAGCGCGAACCGTCTGATGTCGATCGGTCATGGGGTTGTGTCGTCGATGCGGTGTCTAATCGTCGGTCATGGCCGTGTACTGGTAGATGCCGGCTTTTTTGCACAGGTCGAACGCCGTTAACACAGCTTGCCAGTCCGCTTGTCTGTCGGCTCGGATTACCACCGCTTGGGTTAACGGGTTGTTGGCGGCCGCTTGAATCAATATTTGTTCCACGTCTTCAACGTGGCGAAATCTGCCTTGGATAAAATAGCGACCTTCGCGGTCGATGTTGATGAACAGTTCGCGCGGCTCCTCCGTCAGCGGCAATGACTCGGAGGCCGTGGGCAATTCCAGTTCCAGCGCCCGTTCTTCTTTGGCAAAGCGAGTTGCCACGAGAAAGAAAATCAGGAGCAGAAAGACCACGTCGATCAACGGCGTGATGCTGAGCGTGCCCACTGCGTGTTTTTTCGGTTTAACGGCCATGCAGGATACGTTTCGTCATTGGCGGTTCATCGCGGAACGCGGCCGGCGTCGCGGATCTCGCCTTCCGGGCTGGATTCCCGTTCGCGTTTGCGGCGGGGCGCGGCGGTGGGGATCGATTCCGTCCCGCCGTCGGCGGTCGTCCGCAGTTTGCCTTCGAACTGTTCGATCATGGGTGTCAGGCTGGTTGCCAATTCGTCGATCCGATGAAACCAGCTGACGATTTTGTTGTCAAAGTAGTGCGCCATCACGGCCGACGGGATGGCGATCACCAGGCCGCTCATTGTCGTCACCAATGCCGTATAAATGCCTTGCGCCAACACTTCCGCTTTGTCCTGGCCGGGTAGCAATTGGGTCGTGTCATAGAACGCCTGGATCATGCCCCAGACCGTGCCCAGCAATCCGATCAGCGGCGCCACGGCGGCGGCCAGCGTCAACCACGATACGGCCGACTGCAGCCGCGTTGCCTCGCGCTCACTGGCTTCCCGAACCGCCGATTCGACTTCGGACTGCGGCCTGCCGACTTTCAACAACATCGTGCGAACGACGCGGGACGCGGCAGAAGGATAAATCTGACAGGCCCGGTACGCCATCCGCGGGTCAAATCCTTCGTCCTGCCGGCTTAGTTGGCCCAGATCGCGTATCAACGCTTGCGGCAACATTTTTTCTTCGCGCAGCGCCAACAGCCGTTCGATGCTGAGCGCAACCACCAAAACCGACAACAGGCCCAACGGCACCATGAACCAACCGCCGCGGCCCAGCAGCGTGAGCAGATTCAGCCCTTTCTGCCGGAACAGCACGTCGCTGGATTCCGGATTGGATGGGGTGGCTTGTGGCGTGGCGACGGACACATCCGGCAACACGTCGTCGCTGGGCGTCCGCTGATTCGACGGTTCCGGCGACCCCGGTTGCTGGCTCCAGGCCGGCGAATGGGCAAACAACGTCCAGGCCATCAGCCAGACGGCCGACAGGGCAACAGCACGAACCAGTCGCCGCCCGCTGAATGAAAAACTCATCATTGCTCCGCTATCACGTTGTTTTGGGGCACACGTTGTTTGTGCACACGTTGTTTACATGGGCCGAGTTTATATGGGCCGAGTTTATTTGGGCCGATTGGGCCTCCGGATCGACGGCTCAATTTGGCAGGAAAATCAAAGTTGCTCCAGGATGTCGAGCTGTTTTTTGGCGTCGGCCGCCAAGCGGTCGTTGGGAAAATTGTCAACGACGTAACGAAACAGCTCCTTGGCTTGCGCGATCAACGTCGCGCGGCGCGACCGGTCCTGTTCTTCCTTGATTTGCACGTAATTGCAGCGAGCAGCCTCGTAAGCCGCAAACGCCTGCCAGGGTTTGATCTCGTCAGCCGACTGCAAGCCGCCGTATCCGTACATTACTAATTTAAACTGTTTAATGGCTTCGTCGTGTTGCCCCTTCTCAAAATGTTGCTCGGCGATCATGCAGCGAGCGCGGGCACCGGTTTTACCCAGCGATGTTAGTGCATGGGTCCAGGCCTCGACGGCCTGGTCCGCCTGCCCCAGACCCTTGTAGGCGGTGCCCATCTCAAACCAGGCGTCGGGCGCGTAATCCGAATCGGGATGCTCGTTGATCAATGGCTCGACGAATTCAATGGCCGTCTGGTACTGTTTCATCTTGTTGGCACTTTGCGCCCCATGAATGGGCGCCAGCATTTTCACGTGTTGATTGACGTTGGTGGCATTGTGCAAAGCCGGCAACGCGACTTTGTACGCGGTCACCGCCTGTTCGTGCTGGCCATCGCGATACAGCGTTTCGGAGATCATGAACAGACCGTCGGCAGCCAGGTTGCCCTCGGGGAATTTTTCGGTGTGGATTTTGAACGCCGTGCGCGCGCTGGCGAAATCGTCTTTCTGAAAGTACGACCAACCGAGTTTGTAGGCGGCCCGCTCGGCAATGGAATCGTCGCGCACGGTTTTCAGGCACTCGCGATAACGGCGTATCGCCTCATCATACTGTTTGTCGTCGTAAAGATTTTGCGCCAGGTGATAGTTGGCTTCGGCAGCAAACGAGCTGTCTGCATGCGCATCGGCCAGCGATTCAAATTGTTCCAGTGCCTCAACGGTGTCGCCTTGGTTTTTGTAAGCCCAGGCCAATTCGTACAGGATATCGTCGGCCAACTGACCACTGTGTTCGGAGTCACCTGCCAGCGGCTGCAGGGAGGCGATGGCTTGATCCCATTGTTTCAAGCCGACGTAGGCCAGGCCCCGTTCGTATTGCGCGCTAAATCGATGCTGATCCGATGGATTGCCGGCCAGGAATTTGTCGAAATCTTCGATGGCGCCGTCGTAGTCGCCCGCCATCCGCCGCGTCATCCCGCGTCCGATTAGCGCGTCGTGCACCAGTTCATGACTGGCAAATTCGTCGATCAAACGATCGAATGCCGCGGCCGCCGTGGCATGGTCTTCGCTTTTTAACAGCGCCCAAGCTTTGCCGTACAAGCTGTTGGGCACCAGGTTGGCGGGAGACTCTGCCCGGATCACGGAATCATAATGCGCCACCGCGTTGGCATAATCACCGGCGGCATACTGAATTTCGCCCAGCCAGTACGAGGCCTGTCCGGCAATCTCCTCGCCCGGCGAATCGTCGAGCACGGTTTGCAACATGTTGACGGCCGGCTCGTTGTCACCAAGTTGAAAATGCGCCCGGGCGATCAGTAATCGTGCTTCCTCCGCATTGCTGCGATCCGGATGAATTTCCAGTGCCTGTTTGAGGGCCTCGATCGCTTTGGCATAACCGCCCGTTTGAAACTGGCTGGCACCGATCAAGTAGTGTGCTTCGGATTGATGTTTGGGCGATGGAATGTCAGCGACCGCCGTGGACAGCGTGGCAATCACCTCGTCGTATTGCTTTTGCAGATAAAGAGACCAACCCAGCCGCGTCTGCCACCAACCGCGATTGGGGTGGTTGTCATGTGAGGCCGCCAGTTCCCGGAACACCGAAGTCGCTTGCGAATATTGCTGTTCCTTGAGCAGCGCTTCTCCCAAAACCTGGATGGCATCGGGCAAAAACGAATCGTTGGGGTAATCGCGCTTGAATTGTTCGGCCAGCTTGACCGCTTCGGCGGGCTGGCCGGTTTCCAAGTGAGTGTATGCGGCGTAATACAGGGCCTTGGGTGTCAGTTCATGCTCAGGATAATTTTCGGCTACACGCTGGTAAAACGGGATGGAGTCGCGGCGGCGTTCGGGTATCTCGTACAGCGCATCCGCCGCATCCATCAGCAAATTCACCGTGAATGGTGAATCCTCCGCTTGGTCCAGCGCTTGCTCGGCGGTTTGAAAGGCCTGTTCAAATTGTTTTTGTTCGATGTAGATCCGGCACAGCCAGTGTGTCGCCTCGGCGTGGCTGTCGTCTGAGGTCTCAATTGAATTTTGCAGCCATTGCCTGGCGGTGTCGTATTCATTGGCCGTGAAGTAAAACTTACCTGCCGCCAGCGTGGCTTCCGCCGCAAACTCGGAGTCGGCAAATTCGTTGGCAACCCGGGCGTATAGATCGGCCGCCTGTTTCGGCCGGTTGAGTCGCAGCAAACAGTACGCTTGCAGGAACAATGCGTTGTCGGCACGGTCAAAATCGGGCGTGGCGACCGCCTCGCCAAACAAGCTGGCTGCCTCCTCGAATTTCCGGTCCGCCGATTCTTCGTCGCCGGCGTTGGCCGCCGCGATCGCGACCTGCATCGTGGCGTCCGCCGTTCGCAATCGCACTTCGCCGACGTGCGTTTCATTCGGGAACTCCCGCAGGTAGTCCTGATAGACCTTCACGGCCTGTTCGTAACTCCCGGCTTCTTCCAAACAGGCACCCAATCCAAACATGGCTTTGGAACGGAATGCCGATTCGGCGTGATGATCGATCAGTTTTCGATACGCGGCCGCGGCGTTGTCCAGCGCTTCGGAGCGGTCAGTGATTTGATACAGCTGGTAAAACGTCTCGCCATTGAAAAACAACGCCTGGTCGACCCACTGGCTGTCGGAATGATCGGCCAAGAACTTCTGATACGTCGCCACCGCGTCGTTCAAGGAGTCAGTCCCTTGGGCGCCCTGCTGTTTGCCCGTTGAATACTGGCAGAACGCCAGAAAAAACAGCAGCTGGTCGGAGCGGCGATAATCGGACAACGATGCCAGTGATTGGCGCAGCCGCTCGAGGTATTTGGTGGCCGCCGGGTAATCGCGCAAATGGTAATGGGAAATGCCCAGGAAAAACTGCACGTCTTCGATCTCAGAAAACGTGGGATATTCGTTGAGCAGTTTTTCCCACTGTTCGATGGCTAGTTGGTAATTTTGTCGGGCCGCCGCCGGATCGTCGCGCGATTCCGCATCTCGAAACAGATTGGCCGCCGTGTCGAACAGCTGCACTGCCTGCGGCGGATCGACGGCCTGGGCCATTGACGGTGCAGCCGGAACCAGCCCGGCCGCCAACATAAACAAAAACGTGTACGCCCCTACGATCAGATTCCTGTTCGTTGACATTCCGCAGGTTACCCTTGTCGATGGATTCACAGACTCGATCCGCTCCGCCAGCATTTACGGTGCCGGCCGATTTCCCAGCAATACGTTGCCACGTTGGTTAGAATCCGGTGTACGAAATTCCCAATAATCGAGTTCAGTCTATATCTGTGTTTATTGGTGGAAAAGAGTTTTCGGTCCCCTTTGTGCCTTGGAACAAGCCGCGAATTTCAAGATAGGCAAATGGTACGACCCACGGCCGTAAACCATGAGGAACATCGTGACAATTCCGGCAACGCGGCCGCGAAACATCCAGTGTGAGTTGGCCGTTATTATAGTTGATACGCGTCAAATCCACGCGAATCGCATCTCCGGCCAATCAACTCGTAACACGGCGGCCGCCGTCGGCTCTTGCACAATTCAACCGAAAACTGCCACTTATTAAGGGTAGCGGCCCAGGCCGGGTTGCCGGGTGCTAGTCGCGCCGCCGTCACGGGTATCGGGCAGAATCCTCGGGAATCCCTTGGAATTGCCAACAATCTGACCATGTACACCGCCCAATTTGACGTTAAAATCTAGGAAGTAACACGAAGCCCGGCGGTTTCGTCCCGTCCCACTTATCAGGCCATCGTCTGTCTCGTCTTGGTGGCCGCCAACGGCATGCAAATGCCACAATTCCGGTAGCGAACCTGCAAGAATCGGTTCGTTGAAAAAGGAGTTATCTCATGAAAACGTTGGCTCGAATGTTCCGTTACAAGGCAACCCCCCGCCGGTCTGTTTGCCGTGTCGGTCTGACGCTGATTGAGTTGATGATTGCGGTCGTGATTACGTTGGTGATCGTGGCGGCGATGATCCGTGCTTTCAAGCTGGCCAGCGATGAAATCGGCGTGGGCCGGGCCGCCATGGACCTGCACAACCAGCTGCGAGCGGTCACCGAAACGTTACGGCGCGATTTGCAAAACGCCACGTGCGTGCCGCGGCCGCGGGGCATTTCCGACGAGCGCAGCGGGTATTTTGAGTATGTTGAAAGTGACGAATACGACAGCGACCATACGGATCCGCTAACCAACAGCCATATCGGCGACCATAACGACATCCTTGCACTCACGGTTCGCAGCACGGATCGCCCGTTCCGCGGAAGGTTCAATGGAGCATTCGTCGAATCG
>JBFILF010000090.1:0-14320 GCA_041599835.1 Pirellulaceae bacterium | reverse complement strand
GCGCGAACGGCTGGCCCGCGAATTGGAGCGCAACGTGGCGCTGCGGGTCGAGGCAGGGGAGGGGGCCGATGCGTTTCGCGTCTCGGGCCGCGGCGTGCTGCACCTGGCCGTGCTGATTGAAACGATGCGGCGCGAAGGGTTCGAGTTGTCAGTGGGCAAACCACAGGTGCTGACTAAAAAGATCGAAGGTCAGACATGCGAACCCTTTGAATCGCTGGTGGTCGAAGTGCCAAACGAAAAAATGGGACCGGTGATGGAGCTGGTCGGCCAGCGCCGGGGCGAGATGATCGAAATGACGCCTCACGGCAACTACGCCTACATTTTGTTCATGATCCCGGCACGCGGGTTGATCGGATTGCGGACGCGATTGCTGAATGCCACGCAGGGCACCGCCATCATGCATCACCGATATGCCGAATACCGCCCCCTGGAAGGCGACGTTCCGCGCCGCGGCAACGGTGTGCTGGTTTCGATGGCATCTGGCAAAGCGGTACCGTTCGCCTTGTTTGGTCTGCAGCAGCGGGCCGAGATGTTTGTCGGTCCCGGCGATGAAGTTTACGAAGGGATGATTGTCGGCGAAAACGCCCGCGACAACGACTTGCCGGTCAACCCGACCAAAGAAAAAAAGCTGACCAACATCCGCGCCGCCGGCAGCGACGAGAACATCCTGCTCAAGCCACCACGCCAGTTAAGCCTGGAGGCGGCATTGGAGTACATCGAAGACGACGAGCTGGTGGAGATCACGCCTACGCGGATCCGGCTACGCAAGGCGCTGTTGCGCGAATCCGATCGACGCCGCATGAACCGCGCCGCCATCGGCGCCGTTTAGGGCCTTTGCAGCGACGCCGCCCAAGCTGCGCCGTCGGCCAACGACGGAATGAGATGAGGCCGCTCTTGTTGGAGCGGGGCGTTGCCAAAAGAAAATGGCGGGCCGAAAAAACTCGGCCCGCCATTACACCGGTAAAACCAAATGTCAAGCGACGGTTATTGAACCAACACGGGGGACGTATAAGCGTCTTCGATGACATCGGTTGTATTGCCGAGATCGGCATGGGGCGCCAAATCGCCGTCGTACATGAAGGCTTTGGTGACCGTCACGTGCCGCTGGGAGTCACCACCTTGCCAATGCGAGTCGTCAATCTGAATGACACCCCATCCAATCACATGATATTCCAGATTGTTACCTGTTCCGTCGTCTACGGCGTCGACGATGGGAATTAACTTGGTTGCGCCGTGATTGGCCGTAACGGAATGTTTGAGCCCGACGGACAGTCCGGTTTCGGCCTGCGCCCAAAATTGCTCGTTGCCGCCGATTTCAGTTAGCGAATCGATGCGGCCGTCAGAATAAAGATCGTACAGATCCGACGAGTCCAATCCATTGTTAATTTGATTGTTCAGATCGGCGGTACTGTTCGACGACGGACCGATATCCAATGTACCCCAGTTGCCTGGAATCGAATTGCCGAGTTCATCGACGACCCTTCCATCCCCATAGATACTCCACTGGTCGCCCGGGCTCTGTGCGTTCCAGGCGCTTAAGGGAATCGCGATGGGAAGAATGTCCGATCCCGGTGGCAGCGCCGTGGCTTTTTGCAAGACGGCCGTGGCGGTGGCAGTTATTTCCGTTTCAGTAATTCCAATCACCCGGGCAAAAAATAGCGAGACCGGCGCATTGGCGACCGCATCCCGTCGCAGCGTCACTCGGACGGTGTCGAAGGTTCCCGTGTTGAGAATGGTGACATTGCTGTAAATGGTGGCCGGATCGTAACGACCGATTTCGATATCGGAATCGGGCACCGTAAAATCTTCGATCGGCACATTGGCGGCGGCGTACTCGCGAACGGTGGCGCGGACCCGATCGAGATCCTGCGTGCCGTCGGCCGCAGGAATTAAATCTCGCACGGCAGCCAGCACCGCGGCATCCGCGGATCGCTGCAAGTCGGTTCGCACGACCAGCAAATATCCGTAGTCAACGCACAGCGCCACCAGCGCCAACATGGGTACTAACAGCAATGCGGACAAGGCAGCGATGGCCCCGCGACGACTGTTTTTATTTCGGATGTTAGACATGGCGTCACCTCGGGTCAAAAAGTAACAGTTTTCAAAAGTCACAGGTGGTGTGTTATTCGCGGCGCGACACGGTTTTGGTCAACTTGTATTGGCCGCTCCAGTAATCAAATCCGGGAAGCCAGCGGACGACGTTAAAGTCGAAATCAACCGTTACCGACAGCGGTGCACCGGAGTCCAACGTGGTCAGATCGCTGGAGATCACTGCCCCGGTGCTCTCGTCGCGGATTTCGATGACGCAGGCATTTCTTAAATCGTCGTCGGCCACATGAGGGAATGTATCGCCCAGGTAATCCAAAACGGCCTGTTCGACTTGCGAGACCGTCAGTGTCCCGTTGCGGCAGGCCAACCGCGCGCCCTCCCGCGAGGCATTGCTGACGGATTGCGCGACGTTGACGTATTGGCCGATATCGATGGCTCCCAACAAGATGATGACCAGGACCGGCGCGATCAGGGCCGACTCGATGGCGGCCGTTCCGCGGCGTTGGCACCGGCGTCGGTTGCGGCGGTGGATTGGTTTATGTTTCATCGGTGTAACTCTCTGCAATCAATGATTTCGTTCGGTGCCCGTTGATCATTCCCGTTTCATGGTGGCGGTTCCCTCGAGCTTGACGTCAAAGAAAAACAGGGCAGACATCCAGGAAACGTCGGCGCAGTCCACTTCAACGGTCGTCGTAATCGGAGTGCCGGGGGCCAGTCCGCTGACGCTGGTCGGGCTGACCGTCACGCGGACCTCCGTTTCGTCGGTGTAATTGGCAATCGAGCCCTTGAGATAGTGGCGCACTGTTTCTTCGACATCCGACTGTTGGGTCGTTGTGATCAGTGACGCCGTGCGGCAGCCTTCGCGGGCGGCGTTGGTCAAGGACTGCTTGACCATGATCATTCGAGAAAACTCGAACGATCCGAAAATCAGCAAGATCAGAAAAGGAGCGGCAAACGCAAATTCAACACAGGCCGCGCCACGCCGTCGCTGCGGTGAGTGGTGCGATCCGTGGCCATGGCACAAAATCCACGAGGGTCTATATGCGTCGCGTCGAATCATCGGGATCTCCGGCGAACCGTCAGAATGTTTCGGGTTGCTCCATTGGCAGCCTGGCGATCCGCCGATGACGGACCCATGGCTTTGCGTCCCGGCCTTACGACCGGTTTGCCTTTTGTCCAGGAGCTCCGCCTGAGCTCCCAAAAGCTTGCCTGGGCAAGTTCAATTCAACCTTATGCCAATTCGCCACCGGAAGCCAATGATTTTTGTCCTTAAAATCGAATGAATCGTCGATGTTATTTGGCTGGGAATGTTGAGTTTTTGCATCATTTCCATTGGTTTCGCAAATGTGAGCTAGACTTCAGCTGTAGATTGGCTTGATACGTGCCGGGAGAAACCGATGAAGATGAAAAATCGACGCAAAAAGTTTTTTGTAGACCAAAAGCTTCAAGGCACGTTGGCCTCGCGACTGGTGGCGATCTGGCTGTTGGGCGGCGCGTTGATTTTAGCTTTCCCGGTTGCCGTCAATTTATTGTATGGCTTGTTTATGAGTTCCATGACAACCCAGACGTTGATGCAGGAAATTACGCAGTCGCTGTGGTTTCCCGCCCTGACCGCGCTGATGGTGATTCCGATCGGCGTGCGGTATTCGATCCGATTCAGCAACCGAATTGCCGGACCGATCTATCGAATCAAAACGCAAATCAACTCGCTGCTGGACGACGGTAGTTTTCGCCCGATCAAACTTCGTCCCAAAGATTTCTTCTTTGATTTGGCCGACGACATCAATCGACTAGCCGATCGAGTCCAGCATCTCGAACGGCTGGTCAATGCGGATGGACCCGAAAATCCCAATGGAAACGGACAGCCGCAAGAGGAAGCCGCCGCCACGGCGCCGGAAATGCCTGTCCGCTAAAACCGTCTACTTCTAGCGCTGGGACTACTCATTCGACATTTCGGCCAGGATCGCTTCGTAGGCAAGTGATTGGGCGATCCCGCTTGGTGCGAACAGCCGAATCGGGTAGCCCTCCAACGTGACGCAGGCGTCGCCAAAGGCGAACCCCAGATCAATCCGCTGCAGCCATTCGGGACCGGGTTGCCACTCGACCGAGGGATGGCCGCCGCACAAATGAATCACGCGGTGTTTTTTCTCCCGCCACACATTCGCCTGGATCGGATCCAGCCCGTGATATCCCAAGCTCAGCACCAGCGCGCCGTCAGGGACTTTGTCTCGATATTGGTCGACCTGCTGCGGCAAAAACGGATGCAATTCCACGGCGATTGCCCAGTCGGCATCCGTCGACCGCTGACCGATGTAGGTCGGAGGCATGTGTCCTTGCCAAACCACGAACACGTTTCGATCAGCGGCGATTTCCTCGGTCAGCAACTGGGCCGTGGCGCGCAGTTGAGTTGACTGAGCACGCAATCGGCGAATCGGATAACGAATTTGTTTGAGAAACCGCGCGCCCAGCTGCCCGGCCGCCAGCGGCTGGACCGTGAAGTCATCGTGAAACTGCAACTTGCCAAAGTACTTGTCACCCCAAGCCCGTCCGTCCTCGTAGGCGTAGCCCTTCCACATCGTCGGCATCCGCCCCCGCCGCGTCAGCGCGCCAACAACTTCGGCAATTAATGTCGCACCGTGAATCGCGTTAGCGACGACGTTGCCATGCCCCGCGGGATTGCCCGAATTGTTCGTCGGGACCACCAAATCCTGGTGGCCAAATCCCGTGTCAAACCAGGCATCGCAGATCGCGACAATTTCGCGAAGCGAATCATGACGTTGCGGCCCAAACCCGACCAGGTATCCACCCCGTTGCTTGAATTGCCGCAGCGTTTCCAAATGACCCGTGTCGGGCGGCCGATCGTACCCGACGATGCCCACGTCGAAAGACTGCTGCTGCGGCGTGCGCTTGTCAGTCCACGGCCGTGAAAAACCGATGTGGATCATTCCCCCGCTGCGCCCCCACAAATCCTGAGCCAACGCCTGCTGCTCAAACGGAAATCCGATCAGCCCGCCGCGCTCGTGCCGCTCCGCCATGATTTCGGCCACCTCCGTGTAGGCGGCCAGATTTTGCTCGGCACGTCGCGTCAACTCCAAAGCCCAATCCATCATCCGTTCGGCGGCGCCCACCGGCCGCTCGATGCGAAACTGGTCCAGCCGCAACAGCGTGAACGGATAGATGACCGTGACGTAGAGGGTATTGTCGGCTGTTGCCATCAACGCCATGTGCGCGTGCAACGGTGTCAATGTATCGTCGGGTAATCGATGAAAGCCGTGTGTCCACGGCACGCGTTTGCCATCCGGCCCGGTGGCCTCCCAATCAAAATAGTCCGGGTTCTCAACCGTCAGCACTCCCAAGTCTTCCATGGTTCCGCTGGCGGTCACGAATCGCGCGATATGATGCAGATATCCGGACCCAAATCCCGTTTCGTTATCGGTCCGCACGATCGCATAGACATTACCGTCGGCCCCCAAATCCAGTCCGCAACGGCTATCCGGATGATTCCCCTGCACCATTTCTCCATGACTGACGGCCGTGACCGTTGCACCGTTCTCCGCCAAGTCGATTTCCAGCAACGTCGGATCATTCAACAAGATCAAATACGCGCGCATGGCATCCCCCGCCAATACCCAGGTGGGGATCGAGTGGTCATCCGCCCGCGTCCAGGTGGTTCCGTCGATTTGAATGGGGCGGATTGAGATCTTGTCGGTTGCCGGATCGTAACTGGCGAGCTGAAAATCATGCGTGATCGCGTGGGCGCGCCCGCCGGCATCGATCAAGGTGCTGGCGTACGGGGTCAGCAACGGACCTAGTTCACGATAGTTGGCACCGGCCAAGTCGCCGATCATCCAGTGCTGATCTTCGCACGTGACGACGTAAATGAGACCCCGCGCTTCATCGGCGGCGACGTCGATCACGCCCTGACCGGCCAGCGGCATGCCTAGGTTTTCCGCCGATCCGGTCCGCGGGTCGTACACCATCACGTAACCGCCGGGATAGTCCGCAGTATCGGACTCGTCCATCCGGTAGCCCTGTTTACTGCCCACGTAAATTTTTCCCGAACGGCCCACAAAATTTCGCGTGTGGATCTTGGCCTGTGCCGCATAGCCCGTTGCCGTCAATCCGCAAAGTTTGTGCGTGTCGATCACCACCTGCTGGCTCTGGCGATGCGGATCGAATTCGACCAGATGTGAATTCTCACCGTACCGGGTGGTGCCCACATACACGCTGCCATCCAGGCCTTCGCACAACGAAAAATAACCTGATTGGTTGTTGTGGGTTTCGGGCAGGATGTAGTGCGCCTTGGCCGGCAAATATTTCAGACCCTCCGGCCTGGCTTGTGTTTCCTGCGAAGGCTCTTGCCCGCAAAGTGCCGGGCAATTTGCACTGCTGCCGGCGACCATCAGCAGGCAACACATCCACCCGCACCAACGCTTGGCAGCGCTGCGATTGGCAACGGCCGCAGCGCGTTGTCGCCGTTGGGAATCAATCATTGTCATCTTTCCAGGGGTTATTCCATTGTCCCCAACTCGCCAGGTAGTCGGCGTAGATGGGGCACTCGTCAGATTTTTTTTCCAACCAGGCTTTGGCCTTGGCGACTAGTTGTTGTTCTTGTTCCAGCTGCAAGTTGCCGGTGAGCACGGAAACGCGCAAAAACACAAAGTAGGTGTCCAGCACGTCGCAGCGGCAGTAGTCGTTGATCTCGGCCAGCTGGCCTTGATCGTAAAGATCCTGTACGTCGTTGCCCGACACCTGCATTTTTCCCGGCTTGCCGATCAGGTTGGCGATCAGATTCAACCCGCCGTTGATCCGCGTTGCGCCGAAATTCGTGAATAGATCCTGCAAATCGAAATGCGCGTGGGTGTTGTAGCGGTTGCGGCGTTGCTCGTAGCCGCGATCCTGAATGTTGAACCAGTCGGGCACTTCGATGCCGTATCGAAATGCGGCCAGTTCCAACAGCGGCATGTCAAAGCCGCGACCGTTAAAGCTGACCAGCGTGGGCATGCCGTAACCGGCCCAGCCGCGCCAGAAATTCTCGGTAATCACGTGCGGCCGGTATTGGGGTTCGTCCAGTGTGACCAGGTCGATCAGCTGGAAATCTTCAGCGACTTTGGCGACGGCCACGGACACGGGGATTTGAAACGTGTACGGAATGAAGTCCGATTCGTACTTCTCCAGCAGCTGATCGCGATATCGCTTGACGGCCTTGGCAGGTTTAATGCGTTCACCCGGATAGCGGATCGCCGCCACCAGTTTTGCATCGGCAACGGACTCCACATCAAACACCAAGTACCTGACGGGCCGTTTAGCCATGGCAATTAAATCCTTGAGTGCGGGCGAGATTGAATCTCGCATCTGCAAATTGCCGCGTCAAGGCACGGACGACGAACCGTGGCCGCCCGGCACATCATCGAATTTCCGATCGAACGTCGGCGGTGTGAACCCGTTTTGAACTGTGGTTTCATGCGATAAGATGATCGATCTTTGTTCGAAGCCTTCGAGTTTCAAAGATATGAATCGTCAACGATTACTGGACCGTTTTTTGCAATACGTTCGGGTGGACACCACCGCTCGCGAGGGCGTCCAGCAATATCCCAGCAGCCAGGGCCAGTTGCAGCTGGGTCGGCTGGTCCTCGAGCAATTGACTCAGCTGGGATTAGAGGATGCCGCGCAGGATGAACATGGCATCGTGATGGCTACGGTGCCCGGCAATCCCCAAGCGCCGGTGGTCGCGTTCAACGCCCATTTGGACACGTCCCCGGAAACCAGCGGGGCCGGCGTCAATCCGCAAGTCATCTCCAGCTATCCTGGTGGCGACATTGTGCTGGAGGGGGACGATAGCCAGGTAATCACACAAGACCAGTGCCAGGAATTGGCCGGGCTGGTGGGCAAAACGCTGATCACCACCGACGGTACGACCTTGTTGGGCGGTGACGACAAGGCGGGCGTGGCCATCATGATGGAATTGGCCCATCACTTGATGGAACACCCGGACGTTCGGCACGGTCCAGTGCGGTTGCTGTTCACTTGCGACGAAGAAATCGGACGAGGGGCGCTGCACGTCGACATCGACAAAGTTGACGCTTCCGTTTGTTATACGTTTGACGGTGGTGGCCAGGACGACGTCGACGTCGAAACTTTTTCGGCGGACTTGGCGACGGTCAAATTTAGCGGAGTAAATATTCATCCGGCGATCGCCAAAGACAAAATGATCAACGCGATCCGCGGCGCGGGCTGGTTCATCCAGCGGCTGCCGCACGATTTGGCACCAGAGAAAACGCAGGACCGCGACGGATTTTTGCACCCCTATACCATCGAAGGCGGGGTGGCCGGCGTGACGCTGAAAATCATTCTCCGCTCATTCGAATCGCCGCAGTTGTCCACATACGCCGACCAGTTGCGAGCGATTGCGCAAACGGTACAGGGCGACGTGCCTGGCTGCCAGGTTCAAGTCGAGATCACCAAACAATACCGCAATCTGGGCGACGGGCTGAAGCGCGAGCCGCGCGCGGTGGAGTACGCCGTCGAAGCCCACCGGCGACTGGGGCGGCAGGCTAACCTGAGCATCATTCGCGGCGGCACCGATGGTTCCCAATTCACCGAACGTGGACTGCCGGCGCCCAATCTTTCATCCGGTCAGCACAATATTCATTCGCCACTGGAGTTTGCTTGTCTGGACGAGATGTTGGCGGCCTGCGAAGTGGGATTGGAAATCGTAAAGATCTGGGCCGAGCCCAGTTAGTTCGCGGGGCGCTAACGAATTGCCCGCGGCCGCCGATGGAAACCGTTCAGCGAACAAGTAAAGAATTGTGCCAATAAATGGCGGCGCGATTCGAAATAGTTAATAATGCGGGTGGAATTGTTGCGCGCGTCGCGCAGGGTCTGGAGTTTTTGTATGCCAGTGGCGATGTCGTCACCATCACTTCTTGCAGGTTTTCCGGGAGAACAATATGGGAACTGTTTTGATTGTGCTGATCATCTTGGCGGTGATCGCCATTGTTTTGGTGTTTTTCATCGTCGGGATTTACAACCGGTTGGTGGCACTGCGCAACCGCTACGAAAACGCTTTTTCGCAAATCGACGTGCAGCTCAAACGTCGATACGACTTGATTCCCAACCTGGTCGAAACGGCCAAGGGGTACATGAAACACGAACAGGAAACGCTAACTCAGGTGATCGAAGCACGTAATCGCGCGTTCAGCGCCGGACAGGCGGCGGCCGCCCACCCTGGGGATCCCGTCGCCATGCGCGAATTGTCGCGGGCGGAAACCGGGTTGAACGGCGCGCTCGGTCGGTTGCTGATGGTGGCCGAGGCTTATCCCGATTTGAAAGCCAACGAAAACATGATGGCCTTGCAGGAAGAACTCACCTCGACGGAAAACAAGGTCGCCTACGCGCGGCAGGGATATAACGACGCCGTCACCAGTTACAACACGACACGAGAAGTATTTCCCGCCGTGATATTTGCCGGAATGCTTGGATTTACTGAAGCTCAACTGTTGGAAATCGAAAGTCCGGAAGAGCGTGTGGCCCCCAAAGTGCAATTTTGATCGGCGGTTTTGCAGGCAACTGAAAACGGCGGATTCAATTAGAGGGGCCTCTCGTGGACTTTTTTGCCAGCCAGGATCTCGCGCGACGCAAGACCAAGTGGCTGATCATTTACTTTGTGCTGGCGATCATCTGCATGATTGCCGGGATCTATCTGGTCGTCGTGCTGGCGCTGGGCGCCGCCGGCAGCCGCGTTGAGCAGGCGCCACCGGTTGCCTTGCAGATTTTCGACCCGATCCTCCTGGCGATCGTTGCTGTTTCGGTGGTGACCGTCGTCGGCTTTGGGAGTCTGTACAAGGTGGCAGAACTGCGGGGCGGCGGCGAATCGGTGGCCGCCATGTTAGGCGGCCGGAGGCTGCCACCCAATTCGCGCGATCCGGTCGAACGGCGGATTCTCAATGTGGTGGAGGAGATGGCGCTGGCCGCCGGCACACCGGTGCCCCCGGTATATCTGTTGGACGGTGAACCGGGCATCAATGCATTTGCCGCCGGCTACACCATCGACGATGCGGTGATCGGGATCAACCGCGGTACCATCGAACAACTCAACCGCGATGAACTGCAAGGCGTGGTGGCACACGAATTCAGCCACATTCTCAACGGCGACATGCGAATGAGCATTCGCATGATCGGGGTGCTGCACGGGATCCAGGTGCTGGCCCTGATCGGGTACTTCATCTTGCGCGGCAGCGGATATGGCGCCTACCGTTCGTCCAGCCGCAATGGCAAAGGCGCCGGAGCGATCATCCTGATCGCCATTGGCGTGATCGTCATCGGATCGATCGGTTTGTTTTTCGCCCGCTTGATCAAAGCCTCGGTGTCCCGCCAGCGCGAATACCTGGCGGACGCTTCAGCCGTGCAGTTCACGCGGAATCCCGACGGCATCGCCGGCGCTTTGAAAATGATTGGCGCGGCACAGCATGGATCGGTGATGGAATCGGCGCAAGCAGAAGTGGCCAGCCACATGTTTTTTTCCAACATGTTTCAATACAACGTGTTCAACTTGTTGGCCACCCATCCGCCACTGCTGGACCGGATCCAACGTGTCGATCAACGATTTGACGGCGATTACGTGGCCTACACCAAATCCAGATACCACCGCAGAATTCGGCGCGAAGAAGAAAAACCGGACAAGACGGCTCCCGGATTCCCGCGAATGATGCCCGGCTTTCGCATCTTGCCCGAAGGCATGGCTGAACATTTCCCGATCGATCCCGCCATATTGATCGCCGGAATTGGACTGCCATCCGATGATGACGTGGTTTACTCGCAAGTGCTCGTCGATCACATCCCCGAGCCGCTGGCCGACGCGGCTCGCGAAGTGTTCAGCGCCCGCTGTATTGTCTTTGCAACGCTGATGGATCCGTCCCCCCAAGTTCGCGACCGGCAATTGGCAATCGTCGCCCGCAACGAAGGCCAGACTTCGGCCGAAGAAACCGTTCGTTGGTTGCCAACCGTCCAGTCACTTGACCCAAGGTTTCGGCTGCCCGTGTTTGAAATCCTGCAAGGCACGTTGGCCGGAATGTCAATCGAACAATATCAGACCTTTCACAACACAATTGAAGCCCTGGTTGCCGCGGACCAGGAAGTCGATTTGTTCGAGTTCTTTTTGAAACACCATTTGCTGGTGCACCTCGATCGGCGGTTCGGCAAAAACTTGTCCACGAAGGTTCGCTTCAAAGCCATCTCGCCATTAGCCAATGACGTTTGCCTGTTGATCGCCATTCTTGCCCGCGTCGGTACTGAAAACGACGAAGAAGCGGCCGAGGCCTTTCGCGCGGGCATCGGATCCATCGATCCCGCCTGGCAAGACCAGGCCCAGCGGATTACCCAGTCGTTCGACTACAACGAACTGGCCGCCGCCCTGCATCGGCTGGGCGAATCGGCGCCCGTCATAAAGAAGCGCGTGCTGTCGGCGGCCGCCATCGCGATTACTCACGACCGCCACGTGACGGTGGAAGAAGCGGAGCTGTTCCGGGCGATGTCGGAATCGCTTGATTGCCCAGTTCCTCCAGTTGTGGCCAGTCCGCCACCCGATCGCGAAACCATCAGCTAGCGATTTCGCTGAATTGGCAGCTTTTCAAATGCGCTGAATACCCTGGTGCCGATGAATCAGATAGGCAGTGCCGCGCAAATGTATCGTCCGCCCAACCGCATCGGAAGGGTCGTCCGGCCGACCCTCGGCGAATTGAATGGGGCGATTCCGTGCGATCGATATTCCGTTTTGGCCGAGTCGACCGGTAGAATCGCCTCCTCGCCTATTTGCTTGATCAACATCGCGGTCTGCCGCACCACCGACACCTCGACGTCATTCCACGGAAGGAATTATGGCCCGTTCTCGAGACCGCAAACGGCGCAACACCCAGGAAGATTCGGCAACGGCCGAACCGCGGCAACGCCGCCGTTTTCGCCGCGGACCGATATTACTGATGGCACTGTTGCTGCTAGGCGCGACGGCGTATTTTTTGCCGGCCATCATTGCCGTAACACCACTAAAGCAAACGGCGATTGACTGGGCGCTTGCCAAATTCAAAGGCCGTGTCACCATCCAGTCCGCGTCGTTGGGTTGGTTCTCGCCGGTTGAGTTGAAGGGTTTTTCCGCGACCGATTCGCGGGGCGAGACATTGCTGTCGGCCGAATCGATCACAACAGACAAGTCGCTGCTGACGTTGTTGTCTGGAAACGATTACGGTCGCATCGTGTTGACGCGTCCGCTGGCTAATCTGCGGTTGCGCACGGACGGCAGCAATTTCGAAGATGCCATCGAGGACCTGCTGCCCAACACCGCCAGTGACGATGCCGGCGTGCCGCTGGAAATTCACTTTGCCAGTGCGGCAGCGTCGGTCTCCGTCGAAGATTCCGCCCGGTTGTGGAATCTATCCCAGGTCACCGCCACGGTCACGTTATTCCAAGGTGAGGCTCCGCTGTCCGCGCATCTATCCGGTTCCTTGGCAGCCACCGACGTCTCGCCAGGCCAGTTTCAAGCCGGCATGCGTGTGGCGCCCGGAAATGAGGAACTGACCTTTTCCAGCGGGACAATCGAACTCAAAGGAAACAACTTGCCCATTGATGTGGCGTCGCCGCTGATCAGTCGCTTCGTCGAACCGGCCGTATTTTCGGGCGTCTTGCATGGCGAAATGGCGGTGGACTGGTCCGAGTGGGGATCGCGCTTCGCGATCCGCGCTGCGCCAGCGACCGTGCAGCCATTCCGATGCGCATTGCCGCGGAGGCTGGGACGCGACCAGATTCAGTTGGCTTCATTAAAAATAAAAGGCGACCTAAGCGTTTCACCTGAGCAACTTGACGCGCGCGAGTTTCATTGCGTGACCGACGCCGGACAGTTTCGCGCCGACGGTCAATTGCCCTGGAACGAAATTCAAATGCTCACTCACTCGGGCCAGATCCCCGAGGCGGATTTCAACGCCGACGGCCAATTCGACTTGGCTCGGATCGCGGCCATGTTGCCAGAGACACTGGCATTGCATAACGACGTTGCCATTGAATCCGGCCAGATCAACGTGACTGCCAGCAGTCGCCGGGAAGCAAACGACCGCCGCCTCAAGTTGAATGCCACGACGGCCGGATTGACCGCCATCCGAGGCGGACAACGGATTCAATGGCAAAAACCGGTGCGACTGGCGACCACGATTAGGCAGTCGGGTGACGCCACGATTATCGAATCGCTCGACTGCGAAACGAATTTTCTGAGAATCAACGGCTCGGCGACGACCGAACAAGGCGAGTTTGTTGCGACCGGAGATTTGGGTGCCGCCTTGGCCGAAGCGCGAAACTTTTTTGACTGGGGAAAATGGCAGATTGCCGGCCAATTCGACGGTCAGTTTGCCTGGCAATTCGACGGCGACGGACAAACGCCGTTAACGGACCGCCCGATCCGGCTCGGCGGGCAATTCCAAATCAAGAATCCCAGCATCAACTTGCCGGGCCAAACGAGTTGGCAGCAACCGCAGATCGATGTGCTCGTTCAGGCCAGCGGCCAGCGATCCGCCGGCCAGGGGGAACCGCATCACATCCGAATCGACCGGGGCAATCTGCAGCTCTCGTCCGGGCGGGAGTCGCTGGTGGCCGAATTGGCCGAACCGGTGTTCAACCCGTTAATGAACACTCGATGGAAAATGAACACTCGTGTTACCGGTGGCGTTGGAAACTGGCTGGCTCAACTGAAGACGTTTATTCCGGTGCCGGCCAATGCCAGCGGGCAAATGGATGCCAGCGCGTTGCTGGAGTTCACGCCGGAACAAGTCACGGTTCACCAGTGCTCTTACGACTTAAAGAATTTGCATTTTGACGGGTACGGATTAAAGGTTTCCGAGCCGAAATTGTTTGGCCAGGCCCGGCTGATTTACCACCTGTCCAACGGCGCCGTGGAGGCTTCCGATTTTACGCTGGCGTCATCGACGGTTTCGGCCCGCGGCCAGCAGATCCGTTTCGATCCGGTTCCCGGCCAAACCGCTTTACAAGGAACACTCGCCTTTCGAGCCGACATCAACCGCCTCTTGGCGTGCCTCGATCAGCCTCGCGCTGCCGAAGCGATTCAATGGTTTGGCAAAAGCGAAGGCACTCTCCAGTTTCAAACGGATCAGCAATCGATTGGCGGCCAACTGTCGACGTCGGTCACCGATTTGATTGCCGCGCGACCGGTACGTCAATCAAGCGGCAGTGGAGTGCAAAACATCGCGAACTCGGCGAACTGGGAGCGGTTGCT
>JBFILF010000089.1:0-14382 GCA_041599835.1 Pirellulaceae bacterium | reverse complement strand
TTAACACATTTATACATTTAATTGTTTTTCTGTCGCAATTGGTTTTGATTGTGCGCTCGACAACCGGAAGCGGTGCTGGCCTGTTTGAACGTGCCGGCCCTTCGGGCCTGGCGTTGAATGAGAACTATCCTCCCCGACCTGACGGTCGGGGCTATCCCATGTCACCGCTTCGAGGCTTGCATATTGAAAAATCCGATTCATGGTGCCCCGAACCCAACCGGAGCCGCAATCACAACTGGTATGGCGTTATCAAGCAATCCGAAACGGAGCCGATCCAATTCATGGCGCCGATCGTCAATGGTGTATCGCCCCGATGGGGCTGGCAATGTTTCCGCCATGTTCCGGTGGCTTGCGCCACCGGCTACATGCTTTCGTCCCTACGGGACTTTCCCTGCCAGAGCAATCGTCCCGTGGCAGCCGATGAGCTTCGTATCGAATTCCCCGCCAAGCAGCAAATCCAAGAACCCAATCACTCACTCAACGGAACTTGTAGAACACCGAGCCGTCGGGGTCGAGGAAACGGGCCAGCCAGGTGCGGCGGTCGGCGGGCTGGGATAGTTCCACCAGGGCCCGCATGTCGTCAATCAGCTTGGGGTTTTCGCCGTAATACGAATGGCCAATCAAACTAGTATCAATCTCCGACACGTCGATCGTGTCCACGCCGTTGACAATCACCAACTGCTCGCCCGCCAACCCGGCCCGGTTGTGCCCGTGCACGCTGGTGGAGGCCATCAATGCCCGGTCGCTGGAGGAGGCGTACAGCGTGGCCTGCTGCGTTACCTGCCGAATCGCTTCGGCGTAGCGGGTGCGAAAATCGCGGCTGCTCACGTCGGGCGCCGCCATCACCAATTGGCCAAAAACGGGCTCGGGATGCGATTGCGATACGGCGACCCGGTCCAGCGCCTGCAATAGCGCGCGGTTGCCCATGCTGTGCGCGACCAGGTGTACCGTCGTCGATCGCGTCCGCTCGACCACGTCCCGCAACAATTGCTCCAGACGGATCACCGTCGAATCGGCGTTGGCCATGTCGTGAATGTACGATTCGATCCCGCCATGCGAGGACCACGAGTAACAGATCGGCGCACCGTTGAACCGCAAGTCAAACGCGATCTGCGCCGTCCGCTTGACCGCGTCCTCAAAGCTGACGTTGTAACCGTGCACAAACACAAACGCCTGCCGCTGCCGCAAACCGGATTCATCGAGACAGTGATTGAGATCGTTGAAAAAGGTCTGCTCGTCGCTGCGGATCACCCGCTCCAGGATCACGTGCCGCCGCGGGTCCTCGCGAAACTCCAGCTTCAAAATCGACGGCGCTTCCAGCGCGCCGATGCGGTGGTCCGGCGGGATGTTGACTTGGCAAGTCCCGTAGTCCAGGCGCCCATCGTTCATCTCCGACGAGTAGTACGCGTCACCGCCACGGGCCAACCGCACCCGCTTTTGCCACTCGATATTGGCCGAATAACCGAACTTGATACACAACAGCAGCGACATCACGGCCAACGCGCACAGCGCCACCTTGCGCTGAAAAAACATCGCGCCCAGCAACAGCACTCCCGTCAGCCCGGCAGTCAGCAGCGTGGTGAAAAAGATCGAACTCCAGGCGCCCGCCGGCAGCGGCTCGCGGGCAATCCGGTCCGTCGCATAAAACACACGCATGCTGGTTTCCAGCGGATCGTCGGTCATCGCGGCCGCCGAGCCAGTCATCGACTGGTCGGCCGGTTCTTCAATCGCCGCCATCGCCTGCGGCATTTCTTCGGGCTCGGTCATCGCGGCATCGAACTCGCCAGCGGGCTGGGGCGTCCGCAGCGCAAACGGTTGGGATGCGGCGGTGTCTGACGGATCGCCGGCGACCGGTTGGGGTGGCGGTTCAATGGATTTCATGCTGAAGCCTTTGACGCCAAACCGCTTTAACGGCAACGTGCGTTCCAGCGCTGGCGGAACAGTGACGCTCGCAGCCTCCTCCGGCGGCGGCTGGGCCGATACGGGCGGCACGGGTTGCGGGGTGGTTTCGTCGGTGACCGCATCCGCGATGACTACTGACCGCGGCTGGGCAACCCCATCGTCAGCGGCCCGTTCGCCTGGCGGCTGTTCGGCAGCGGCCGGCGGCTCAACGCGGCTATCGGTTTGGTTGTTTGTCTGCGGTGACTTGGCAACGTTGTCGGGCGTTTCTTTGGCGTCCGATTCTTCATCGGCCGCTCCGCCGCATCCCCAGCAAAAAATCAGCGCGGCCAGCATCGCCGGCCAGGTTCCGCGTCGCAAATGGGCTGTGCGCATGTGATGTCCCTATCACGTATTGAACGCCAGTAGAAAGCCGCCTGGGCCGCGTATTAAACAGGAATTCCCGCGGTTGTTCCCAGATCATTTTGGGGCGGTTTTTATGGGACAAATTGGGCAGGCTACTGTTTTGAACAGGAGTTCGCGGAGGAAACACAAGGATGGTGGGAGGTTTAGACGGACGGGCCGTCCGTCCTACGAAGATGACGACGAGGAGACTAACGGCTAATAGCTCCAGCCCTCAGGCGCACTGGCCGACGACCAGCGTGATGTTTTGGCCGCCGAAGCCGAAACTGTTGTTGAGCGCCACGTCACATTGGGCTTCGCGGGATTCGTTGGGCACGTAGTCCAAGTCGCAGTCGGGGTCAGGGTTTTCGTAATTGATCGTCGGCGGCAGCACGTTGTCGTGGATCGCTTTGAGGCACACGATCATCTCGGTTGCGCCGGCCGCCGCGATGAGGTGCCCCATCATGCTTTTGGTGCTGGAGATCGGCACGTTGATGGCGTTTTCGCCGAATACTTCTTTGCAGCTGCGCGTCTCCACTCGGTCGTTGACGGTGGTGCTGGTCCCGTGCGCGTTGACATAATCCACGTCTTCCGGATTGACGCCGGCGTCTTCGATCGCCATCCGCATGCAGGCGATCGCGCCGCGTCCTTCGGGGTGTATGTCCGTGATCCGGTACGCGTCGGCGGTCGAGCCGTAGCCGAGGACTTCGCCAAAGATCGGCGCGCCGCGCCGGCGGGCCCGCTCGTATTCTTCCAGCACGACCATCGCGGCGCCTTCGCCCAGCACGAATCCGTCGCGCAACCGGTCGAACGGCCGCGAGGCGCCGGCGGGGTCGTCGTTATTGGTTGACAGGGCGGTCAGCAAGTTAAATCCGGTGACGCCGAACGGGTGAATCATGCTGTGCGTGCCGCCGGACAGCATCACGTCGGCTTCGCCGCGGCGGATGATTTCCGTCGCTTCGCCAATCGCCTGGCTGCTGGCGGCGCAGGCGGTCAAACAGTTGGCGTTGGGACCTTGGGCGTTGAACATGGCGGCCATGTGGCCCACGGGCATATTGGGTTCCTGTTCCAATTCGAGCAGCGGGTTGAGAAAATCCAATCCGGCTTGCATGAATTTGCTGATGTCGAGGTTGCCCTCCTCGTCCAACCCGGCGGCCATCATCGTGGCAAACGCCACAAAATCCTGGTTTCCCTCGCCGCTGCCCAGGTACACGCCAAAGCGACGCGGGTCACTGATCGAATCGAGCACGCCCGACAGGTCGATGGCTTGCCGCGCGGCGCCGGCAGCGAACTTGGTATGGCGGCCGCGGTATTTCCACACTTCCGGATCTTCGCCACAGTCGGTGATATCCCAGTTCTTGATTTCGGCCGAGATCTTGGTGGGAAAGCGGCTGGCGTCAAAGATCGTGGTGTACCCCACGCCGCTTTTGCCTTCCTTGAGCTGTCTCCAGACGGTATCGACGTCATTGCCCAGTGGGTTGATGACACCCATGCCGGTAACGACGACTCGCCTGCGTGAAGGATCGTGGCTCATCCATTTACTCCATTGGATCGTTGGCTGGGTGCGGTTATTGGGCAGAGAGTGGCCGGTTCGTCACAGACGGCGCCGCGCCCGTCAAAAGACGCTTAACTCGGCCCGCTCCGCGTCAATCATATACTGCGGGACCTCGATCGGGGTACCGTCGGTTTCACGCCCCACGTCAAACAGTTTCAGACACCTGAGCATGCGGCAAAACGCGGCCGGCTCGAACAGCTGCACGCCGGAAAAACGGTCGTCCAGATAGGCGAACATCAACTGGGCTTCGGCCTGCAGGCGATCGCCCACGTGCACCGTGCCGGTTGCCACGGCGCCGTTGGGCTGCAAGTTGACGATGTCGGCCCGCAGCGTCAACGTGTCGCCCGGGCACGTCTCGAAATAAAATTTGCTTTTGTTGACCTTGGCCAACACCACTCGCTTTTTGAAATCACTCATTTGGGCAATCAACAGGCCGCCGGTTTGCGCCAGCGCTTCGACGATTAACGACGCCGGAAAGTAGGGGCGGCCAGGACTGTAATCATCAACCGGTTCTTCCGAGAGGCTGACGTTTTTGGTGGCCACGGCATACTCGCCGGACACCAGTTCCTCGAACCGATCAATCCAGAACCACCTCATCGTGTCGCCACCTTTTGCCTTGTTTTGGGCCGCGGTAATTTTGGCCGCGGGGTTGGACTGCCAAAAGCTCTTCATGTGTCGCGCGGCACCGCCACTGGCGTCATTTGCCCGCGAGTGATTTAGCCCCTGCGGGGTCAGGCACTGACTTTGCTGGAAACGTAATTGCAGAGATCTTGCACCGTGAGCAAATTGCCGAAGTCCTGCACCTGGGGGTTTTGTTCAAACTTGGTGAGATCGGCAAACGCCATCCGTTCGCGCAACTTGACCAGTCCTTGCTCGGTGACTTTACCGTCTTTCACGTATTCGGCGTTGGTCAGGATATCGTCCGGGAACAGTTCGTCTCGAGGGATTTGAATACTGAACGCTTTTTCCAGTTTGAAAACGATGTCCAGAAAATCGATCGACTCGGCCCCCAGGTCGCCGACCATCGTGGCTTGGGGCGTGACTTCGTCGTCATCGACACCGAGGGCGTCGACCAGGGCCTCTTGTACTTTTTCAAATACCTCGTCTTTACTGGGCATCCAATTCTCTCCAAATATGCTTTCAACTGCGGTTAATTTTTTGTGTCTGGATCATCGCCGGGCGGCGTCATTCAACCCGCGCTGGCAACCGGTTTGGCGTTGTGAGACGCATCGGGTTGTGCATTGTAGGGCTTTCGCGGATCTTGCAAACGCCGAAACTGACGGCGGCGCTGGTGGATCATGTATTGGTCTACTGCGGAGCTGGCCAGACCGCGGTCAGCCAGGTTGAACCGCTGCAGGACCAGTTTGCCGCGAACGGCAATGTGGTCGCCGATATCGCCGCGTGATTCCAGGTGCACCAACTCGCCGTCGGATTTTTTCCATTCGGTCGTCACCAGCAACTGCGCGCCGGGTTCGACGAAATCGTGGTACTTGACCTGGTTGGCTTCGCTCAACGCGACCGTTGAATGTTGGAAATCTTCGGTAACCTGAACCAACCACATGCTGGCTTGAAACATGGCCTCCAACATCAACACGCCGGGCATCACGGGGAATCGTGGAAAGTGATCCTGCAAGTATTCTTCGGCCAGCGACAATCCCTTGACGGCAACCAGTTTGTCCCCTGGGATCAACTCAATGATTCGGTCAAGTTGGCAAAAACGCATTCAAGTTCCAGCCTCAACATGCGCCCAATCAGCTTTGGAACGACCCCTCCAACCGTCAAACCACGCCGAACGCGCTCGTCACAAAAAAAACCAAGTCTTTCACCTTTGCGTCCAACTTGGTTTGGTCAATGCAATCGGGCCCGTGCACCAATCCTCTGGGCACATATTTAAGCGATCTAATATAGCATCGCCCGAACCATCTCTCAATGACGTACGAATTGCGGGTAAATGCCCCCGGGCGGACCCTTTTCCATCGGCCGCGTACCGCCGGCGCGTTGCCGGATCGAGGAGCGGACCAGCGCCGTTTTGTCGGCGGAGCAACGGCCGCCCAACCGACTTAGCTTGCCACCCGGGTCACGATGACCGATTAGGCATAATGGGGCAGGATGGCCCGGTTTCCGGCGACCGCCGGATCGATTTGTCAGAAGTCAATTGCACTGCTAAATTTTCACCATGCGGAAAGGTATCGCGGTATCGCCGGGAGTCGCCATCGGTACGGCCTATGTGATTCACGAGATCTTCGTTAATCCTGACACGAAACGACTTGAAGACTCGGAAGTCACCGCCGAACTGGCCAATTATGAAACCGCCCGTGACCGGGCGACCGCTGACTTGCGCGCATTGGAGCGGAAAGTCGACGCGCAGGTGGGTCACGACGAAGCGACCATTTTTGCCGTGCAGCAGTCGATTCTCCGCGACGCCGCTTTCACCAACCAGATCCGCAACTGGATTGTCGACGACCGGATGACGGCGGCCGCTGCATTACACCGGTTGATGAGCGAATACACCGAAATATTCATGCGGACCGACAACGAGTACCTCCGCGAACGGCTCAACGACGTCCGCGACGTGGTGATCCGGCTCAGCAGCCACATGTCCGACGTGCACAAAGCCAACCGTCCGGCCATGCTGCAAGGACCACTGATTGTGGTGGCCGACGAGTTGCTGCCGTCCCAAGCCGTGGCCCTGGGCGACATCGAAGTGCGGGGCATTGTAACGCAAGCCGGCAGCCAAACCAGCCATGCGGCGATCATCGCCCGCAGCCGTGGCATCCCGGCTGTGTCCGGTGTCAAAAACATCATGCGCGTGGTCAAGACCGGCGATACGATCGTGGTCGACGGGCGCGACGGACATGTCGTGACCAACCCCAACAGCGAGTCGCTGGCCGCTTTCCGCAAACTGGAGCGCGAGTTTTTCGACCTGAAAGACCAGTTGGCGGAAAACCGCGACCACCCGGCCGTCACGGCGGACCAGGCCCACATCGAATTGCAAGCGAACATCAACGGGTTGCCGGACGCCCAAGCCGCCTGCGCCATGGGCGCTTCGGGCATTGGTTTGTATCGCACCGAGTATTTGTATCTGACACATCCCAGCGTGCCCGATGAAACGGAACAGTTCGAGACGTATTGCTCGATCATCAAGGCCAGCCCCAACCAGGACGTCACCATTCGCACGCTCGACATCGGCGGCGACAAAACGGTGCCGTATCTGGGTCACGACCACCAGGAAGCCAATCCGTTTATGGGCTGGCGAAGTATTCGACTGTCGTTTGAGCATCCGGAGTTTTTCAACACGCAAATTCGAGCGATCATCCGCGCGGCGGCCGCATCGCCCGACGCCCGCGTGCGAATGATGTTCCCGATGGTCACCACGGTGGAAGAGTTGCGGCGGTTGCGGGGCATGGTGCGACGCGCCTATAAGTCGTTAAAGCAGCAGGGCAACCGCACGGTGCCGGTTCCCATGGGAATGATGTTGGAAGTGCCGGCGGCTGCCGTTTCCATCTCCACCATGTTGGACTTGGTCGATTTTGTCTCGATCGGCTCCAATGATCTGGTCCAATATCTGATGGCCGCCGATCGCGACAATCCCAAAGTGAGCCATTTGTGCCAGCCGCTGGCGCCGCCGGTGCTGCAGGTGCTGCGCAGCGTGATTGCGGCGTGCAATCACGCCGGCAAACCGGTCACTGTCTGCGGCGAGATGGCGGGCCAACCCAAATCATTTCTGCTGCTGCTGGGCATGGGCTTGCGGCTGTTCAGCATGAGCCCGGCATTCGTGCCGTCGATCAAACAACTGGCCAGCCAAATTACCATTCCCGAAGCCGAAGCGATCGTGCGCACGGTGATTGATCTGAAAACGTCGGCTCACGTCAAGCGATTGATGCGAAAAGAACTGGAGCGCTTGGCGCCGAACCTGGCGTTGCTGGACACGCTGTAATATCGTTTTTGTCAAGCGAGCACAGGCCGCCGCCGCTAATTGCCGTCGTTGTTTTCTTCGGCAATGGTCCGCTGTTCAATGGTAATGCTGTTGACGTTGATACGCTGTTCTGGACTGCTGCCTTCCCGGCCCCCAGTTTGGACGTCAGCCAATTTCGCCAGCACGTCATCACCGGCTATCAATTTTCCAAACGCCGTGTACTGTCCGTCCAAGTGCGGGTGGGCGTCCAGGCAGATAAAGAACTGCGAACCGGCCGAGTTGGGATCGCGAGAACGGGCCATCGAAATCACACCACGCACGTGTTTCCGATCGTTGAATTCCGCTTCGACGTTGTAACCTGGCCCGCCAGTGCCCCACATCGACTTTTGCGATTCGTCCTTGGACAGCGGGTCGCCGCCCTGCACCATGAAGCCTTTGATGATTCGATGAAAGGCCGTGCCGTCATAAAATTTTTCTTTGGCCAGCTTCTTAAAGTTCGCAACGGTTTTCGGAGCCACGTCGTCCCAAAACAGAATTTCCATCTTGCCCATGTCGGTGTCGATCACGGCAACCTCGACGGTCCGCTGGGCTTCTGCGGTTTCCGTCGTGGCGTGCAGTCCCCATGTGGCGAACAGTGCTGAGACTAGAGTGATCGTAAAACGCGTTGAATTGCCAAACATCATTACCATTTCCTCGTATTGTTTTTGAATATGGCTTCCGTCTCGTCATTTTGACGCATACGCGAAAAAGCTGCAAACCTGGCCGTGGTACCATGCATGCAGCTTGGGAATTTAGCGAACGATATTGCGAGAATCGCCGGTGCTGGCGTCAGGCCGTGACGTGCAGGTTGATCATTTCCTGGAGGCGATCTTTGGGAACCGCACCTTGCGTTGATTCAACGACTTCTCCGTCTTTGAACAGCAGAATCGTCGGCAGAAACTGAACGCCATACTTTTCGGACAGGGCCTGGTTGGCATCCACGTCGACTTTGCCGACCTTGACGCTGCCAGCATTATCTTCGGCGAGCTGTTCAATTACCGGCGTCAATTGGCGACAAGGTCCACACCATTGCGCCCAAAAGTCGACCAGCACCGGTTGATCCGATTCCAGCACTTCGGATTGAAAGTTGTCTTCGTTGAATTCCGCGGCCATTGGTTTCTCCAGACTCGTCGATCAGATTTTTTTGAGAGCTTGAATGTCGTGTGGAAGTGCGCTGCCCTAGTGAGTTGAAAGGATTTTAGCCAAGCGGCGTTCCCCGTCAATTGACGTCGCCAAGCCGGTCTAGATTACACAATTTCGCGGGATTTTGCAGATATTTGGCAGCACAGACTCTTGGAAAAATTGTCCAACAAGATCATGTTTGTATGGGGCTCAATTCCCCTTAACCAAGCGTCTTCGGTGAAAGTGTATGACTGTGAACGGGACAGTTTTTTGGATCGCCACCGCCATGGCCGTGGCGGCGTCCGCTCAGCAACCGGCCGCCGACCCTCCTAACATTGTCTTCATTTACATTGACGACCTGGGTTACCGCGACGTCGGTTTCATGGGCTCGAAAATCTACCAAACGCCCCACGTTGATCGGCTGGCGGCCGAAGGCATGGTGTTCACCAGTGGATATGCCGCCGCACCCAATTGCGCGCCTTCGCGCGCGAGTCTGATGAGCGGCCAGTACGCGCCCCGGCATGGCATCTATACCGTGGGCCAGTCGGAGCGCGGGCCTTCCCAATTGCGGCGATTGATTCCAACGCCCAACCAAACAGTCCTTTTGCCAAACATTGTCACGCTGGCCGAAGCCCTGCAGTCGGCGGGGTATGTGACCGGGCATTTCGGCAAATGGCACTTGGGCGCGCCGCCGAATGCCGGCCCTTCCCAACAAGGCTTTGACGTCAATATTGGCGGCAATCAAACCGGATCGCCGGCTGGCGGTCATTTCAGTCCCTACCGAAATCCACAATTACCCAATCCGCCCCAACGCGAGTATCTCACCGATCGGCTGACCGACGAAGCGATCCAATTCATGCGACAACACGCCAACGATTCGTTTTTCGTGTACCTGTCACATTACGCTGTTCACACGCCGATCCAGGCCAAATCGGAGATCATTAAGAAATATGCAGCGGCAGCCAGCCAGCACGGATTCAATGCCGAATACGCAGCGATGATTGACAGCGTCGATCAATCGGTGGGCCGAATCATGTCTGCGCTCAAGGAGCTTGACATCGACCAACAAACAATGCTGGTTTTTTATTCGGACAACGGCGGTCACGGCAAAATCACATCGTTGGCGCCGCTTCGCGGATGCAAAGGCACATTGTACGAAGGCGGCATTCGAGTGCCGTTGGCCATTCGTTGGCCGGGCACGATCCCGCCCGGGACGCGGAGTGACACGCCGGTTTGTGGGATCGATTTTTATCCGACGTTCCTGGAACTGACCGGTGCCGAGCCGCCCAAGCAACCGCTGGACGGAGTCAGTCTGGTGCCACTGTTGCGGGGCGAGAAACCGCAAGCAACACTGCCCGTTATACAGCGGGACGCCTTGTTTTGGCATTTTCCGGCATACTTGCAAGGCAAAAACTATCCGGGGACACGCGACCCTGATTTTCGCACCCGACCCTGCAGCGTGATTCGGCAGGGCAACTGGAAATTGATTCAGTATTTCGAGGACGATACCGTTGAGCTGTTCGATTTATCGAAAGATGTCGGCGAAAACAACGAATGTTCCGCAGAACGGCCGGACATCGCCAACCGGTTACGTCTGCGCCTGGTCGATTGGCAGCAATCGATCGGTGCGCCGATTCCGGATCAGCCCAATCCCGAGTTCGCCGGCCAGCAGTGACGCCGTTATCATTGAATGCCAGGCTGATTCAGATGTTTCCCAGCGAGAATCGTAAGTTTTGAAACAGGAAACCGAGTTGCCCGGTAACGCTATGTGTCCACGATCACGCCTTACACGGCGATCGCCATGAAAACCAAAATGCGAGGAATGTTGATGTACAAACGAGCCCTCGGGATCGCGTTAGCTACACTGGCGGCTGCGGCAATTTGTTCAGGCCCTTCGGGGTCGACGCCCATTCTGGGTCAAGACGCCGGTTCCCACGGCGCGACATCGCTGATCGGGCGACACATTGCCAATTTTCAGCTCAAGGACACTGACGGCAAACTTCATCGGCTTGAAGATTTAAACGATTCGCAGCTGGTCGTCGTGTTGTTCGTCGGTCGCGAGTGCCCGCTGGTTCGCTTGTACGTTCCGCGGCTGAAGGAATTGCAACAACAGTTCGCCGGTCGCAGCATATCGTGGCTGGCGATTAATTCCAATCAGCACGACTCACTGACCGAGCTGCAGCATTTCGCCCGAACTCAAGAATTGACGTTTCCCTTGCTCAAGGATCCGGGCAACGTCGTGGCCGATCAGTTCGGTGCCACCCGCACGCCGGAAGCGTTCGTGCTGGACCGGCAGCGACATGTCCGATACCACGGCCGGATTGACGACCAATACACGTACGGCCGCGTGCGACCGGCCGTCACGACGCCCTTTGTGGCCAACGCGCTGGACGATCTGTTGGCCGGTAACGAAGTGGCGGTTGCGGAAACCGAGCCGGAAGGTTGCATCATCGGCCGCGTGTTGACGTCCAGCGCAAGCGTTGGCCCGTCGGACATCACGTATTCAAAACACATCAGCCGCGTGCTGCAGAACCATTGCGTCAGTTGTCACCGCGCCGGCGAAATTGGGCCGTTTGAATTAAACGACTATTCGGAAGTCGTCGGCTGGGCCGGCATGATTCGCGAAGTGGTTAACCAGCGGCGGATGCCGCCCTGGCACGCCAACCCGGACCACGGCAGTTTCCGCAACGATTGCCGCTTGACCGAAGACGAGATTGACATGATTAACCGGTGGGTGGACAGCGGCGCGCCCGAGGGTGATCCTGCTGACCTGCCCGAGCCGCGGCAGTTTGCCAGCGGCTGGCAAATCGGCCAACCGGACTTGGTGGTGCCCATGAGCAAACGGCCTTATCGCGTGCCGGCCACCGGGACCGTCGAGTACGAGTACTTTGAAGTCGATCCCGGGTTCCGCGAAGACAAATGGGTGAAAGCTGCGGAATGCCGACCGGGCAACCGGGCTGTGATTCATCACATCATCGTGGGCGTAGCCGGCGAAGGCGAATTTGGCGGTCGGGGAGTTCACGATCGCGTTCAGTCGGACTGGATTGCAGCCACCGCGCCCGGTTCGCCGCCAATGATCTTGCCCGAAGGCTACGCCAAATTCGTGCCGGCTGGATCCAAGTTGATTTTCCAAATGCACTACACACCTAATGGCACCGCCACGACGGACATCAGTTCGGTGGGTCTGGTCTTTGCCGAACCAGACGAAGTGACCCACCAGGTCGCTACGCTCAAGGCGCTTAACGAAGATTTCCGGATTCCGCCGGGCGCCGGCAATCACGAGGTCAAAGCACGGTTTCGTTTCCGCCGCGCGGCCGAATTGTTGACGCTGTTTCCGCACATGCACCTTCGCGGCAAATCGTTTCGGTACACGGCAATCTACCCAGACGGCGAACAAGAAATCCTGTTGGACGTGCCGGCTTACGATTTCAATTGGCAGAATGCTTACGAGTTGATCGAGCCCAAGCAGATGCCGCGCGGCACCCGACTGCACTGCGTGGCCCACTTTGACAATTCGGAAAACAACCTGGCTAATCCCGATCCAACCACATGGGTCCGCTGGGGCGATCAAACGTGGGAAGAAATGATGATCGGCTACTTCAACGTGGCCCTACCGGTGGAGCGGTGAAGGGCGAGTGACGAGTGGTGAGTGACGAGTGGTGAATGGCGCTGGTAACTGCCGGGCCGTTGGCCCTTCATGTACCCTTGCTGATCCATACCCCGACCTGCGGTCGGGGCTAAGTAAACGGCTGGGCCTTCGGCCCGATACCCGAGATTGCCAGTTAAACGGCGAGCCCCAGGCGACGGCGTCTTCATCTTGTTCAACGCCGAGCCGCAGGCGACGGCGCACTCATCTTGTTTAACGCCGAGCTACAGGCGATGGCTATACCTAGTATGTGCGTCTCTAAAGTCGTTGGCACTCAAATATACCGCCACGCCGCCAGCCGGAGCTGGTCACTCGGCAACTGACCGCCACCTTGCCGGGTGCGCGGAAATTTTTGAGGCAATGTTCTTGACGGCCTGACGAATACACATTCACGCGACGGAACCAGCCGGTGCCAAACTTCGGGGGAGCGCTGGCTGACACACCACTTCTTCCAGCGGTTGCTGACCCGTGATCTTTTTGATTCCTTACGGTACCGATGCGCCTGTATATTACTGGCCGTACGCCACGATCGGCTTGATCGTGACCAATACGTTGGTGTTTTTTCTGCAGGTGGCCAGTTCCAACTATGGCGAACCGTTTTTTCTGCACTTTGGCGTGATCAACCCGGTGCAGTGGCTGACCAGCGTGTTCATGCACATCAGCTTCCTGCACTTGTTGGCGAACATGATCTTTCTGTGGTCGTTCGGACTTGTGGTCGAAGGCAAAGTTGGCTGGTCATGGTTTTTGGGAATCTACCTGGCAACCGGGATACTCGAATCGGGTATCGAACAGTTTTTGATGCTGGGCCAAGACGGGGCCACCATAGGCGCCAGCGGCGCGATCGCCGGACTGATCGCCATTTCGTGCCTGTGGGCCCCGGAAAATGAAATTCACTGCAAATTCGGCTGCGTCTTTATGATGCGGGCGTTTTTCACCGAGGTAAGCATCTCGATTCTGATGCTGACGTTCTGGTTTGTGGGAGTCGACATGGTGTTCGTGTTCCTGGGTGGGCTCGAGCCGTCATCGGCCCTGTTTCACACGGTGGGTGCCCTGACGGGCGGCGCCATCGGATGGTGGATGCTGGTCGATCGGCGCGTCGATTGCGAAGGATACGATGCGCTGACGATCCTCAAGGGTCGTCGCGGCCAGGCCACGCCGACACGCGAGCAGGAAGCGGACCAGGTTCGGCGCGAGGCCCAATCGAGACTCGACCATCAGCGGGCTGTTGACGAAGGCTGGAGCAAAGTCCGCGGCTATCTGGCGGCCGGCCACTACGAAATGGCCCTGAACCGATTCAACATTCTCAAGCGGACGGCACCCGATGCGGAACTGACCGAAAAGGATTGGATACAAGTGATCAATGGGTTAATCAAAAAACGGAAACACCAATTGGCCATCGACGCCATGCAGCGATACCTGGCCAAGTTTGACACGCATCGCGAGTCGATTCTGTTGAACTTGGCGCTGATGCAAATGCGGCGGGAACGAAGACCGCGGAAAGCGCTCCAGACGATCCGCGAGCTGGACCCTGCGACCTTGACGGACTCCCAAAAACGGTTGATGAAGAAGATTATCAGCCAGTCCCAACAGATGATTCACCTGGGTCAGGTGGAGTTTAGCGACTGAGGGAATCTCAGAATTCACTTCAATCTCAAATCGCAGATTCCAAATCGCAGACTTCGTGGAGCAGAGTGGGAGTAACCACTGGCTGGCGCTGCGTGCTGGTATGCACCGTGGCGTTGATCATCCCGAGGCACATCAACCCATGGCAAATGCGCTGGCCACGTCGGCCGGGGCGGGTTCGTATTGCAACGGCTCCATGGT
>JBFILF010000088.1:0-14396 GCA_041599835.1 Pirellulaceae bacterium | reverse complement strand
TAATTCTGATGCCAACATCCAGGTGCGCAGTTGGCTGATTGAGCGGTTTTACGACTATCAGGTCGACCCGGAGATCTTGCATCAGCGGCTGCAGGGCCACACCGAACCTTCCGTTCGCGCAGCGTTGTTGTTGAGTCTCGGTCAATTCGTCTCCGATCGCCGGCCACCGCCTCAGCAACGGCAGCGTTGGATCGATACGGCGGAACAGCTTTATCGCAGCCATCCGCATGCCGAGGTACACAGCGCTGCGGAATGGTTACTGCGGCGGCTGATGCCGGGCCGGTTGCTTGCCGACGTTCGGGCGTCACTGGAAACCGGCATGGTCGAGGGCCGCCATTGGTTCGTCAATGGTCACGGCCAGACGTTCGTCCTTGTCCGCGCGCCCGGGGAAGTTATCCTGCGGCACAACCAACACCGCGTTCCGATGGAAACAGGCGACTACTGGTGTTCGACCACCGAGGTAACCGTCGCCCAGTATGTGGCGTTTCGTCCCGATCATTTTGAGATCCGGCGTGAGTCTGCAATGGCAAACGATTGTGCCATCAACAACGTCAAGTTTGTCGAGGCCGCCGCTTATTGCAATTGGCTCAGTGAGCAAGAAGGGATTCCCGCCGATCAATGGTGTTACCTGCCGAATGAAAACGGCGAGTACGAATCGGGTATGAAGCTCGCAGCGGATTACCGGCAACGTCGCGGTTATCGCATGCCGACCGAAGCCGAATGGGAATTGGCAGCCCATGGGAATCAACCGTCACGTTGGCATTTTGGCGACGATCCCGAGTTGCTTCAGCATTATGTCTGGGGCAGGTCCAATACCAACGCAACCTACGAAATCGAAAAGGTAGGGCTGCTCAAGCCGAGTCACATGGGAATTTTTGATGCTTTTGGCAACGTGCGGGAAATGTGCCAAAGCGGATACGTGCCGGACGCGTCCATTTTTGAAATAACTGCCGACTCCCACCTGATCAGCAAAGGCGGTTCCAACTTTTACACCCCAGATGAATCGAATTTTTCAAATCGCAGTCGGTTGGAAACCTTGTCGTGGTCCCGGGGCACCGGATTCCGGCTGGTGCGCATCGCGAAATAGGGCAAACCGGTTTTGTCGCACCAGGTCGCCCCGCAGATCTCAATCCGATTTCATCAGCACACGCGTGTGGCTGGGTCCGACGACGATATCACCGGGGTGGGCGCCGGGAGCAATGCCGCCAAAGTCGTTTTCGTAGATCGAATCGCCGGCGATCGCGCACGTGGTGACGAACGCGATGTGCCCGTCCTCAAAGAAACAGTTCTGACCGTGGCCGCCGTGGTTGAGGCTGGCCCGGCCCGGCATATCGACGCTCGGCGCATCGGCCAACAACACGTAATTGGAACGACGCAAATTGCGGGTCACCATGTACCTGCCGTCCTCCTGGTATCCAAGCGTGTAAGCGAAATCGCCGCTCATCCGTTTTTGAATCTCCGACACCGCCGGGCCCACCGCCAAATCGATCTCGTCACAACTGGGTGGAAACCGGTCGGGCGTGACGCCCAGCCCGGCACACAAAAACCAAGAGGGATCGTCGACGTAACCCATCTCGCACAGGACCGGCGCAAAACAACCGGCCACCGCCCGGTTACCCGACTCGGGAATCGCCACGAACCGGTCGTTCGAGTCGCCGGCAAACGCCAGCAGCCCCATGCCGACGTGCCGCAGGTTGTTCTGGCAAGTCAACAGCCGGCTTTGAAAGCGGCTGTGATTGAGGGCCGGCAGAATCACGGCGGCCATGACCAGCGCGGCCACGGCCACCGTAATGCAATCGCCCAGCGACCAGGAGTGGGTGCGGGCCAGCGGTTCACGCGTTGCGCCGAACCAGCGGCGGCGTGGCGGCGCGGGGGGCGCCAGCGGCACGGCGGCGATCCGTTCGCAAGTGCGGCGGGCCAGCCCGACGGGGGGAGGACCGGGGGGAGCTAGTCCGTCCAACCGGGCGATTTCCGTTTTCAGTTTTTCGATCTCATGCTGCAGTGCGTCGTCCCGATCGACCGCTAGTTGAATCTGCTGTTGCTCGTCGGCGTCGAGGGCTCCCAGCACATATCCCAGCAGATCGGGCGCTTCATCGTTTGAAGGGCGGTTCACAATTTCTCTACTTCTCTATTTATTATGATCAACCTGGTTTGATTGGCTCCATTCGTCGGTCAGCCGGGCGATTGCCGCGTGCAATCGGCTCTTGACCGTTCCTACGGGGATCTCCAACACCTCGGCGGCTTCGCGGTATTTCATGCCCTGGTAGTAAACCAGTTGGATCACCGCATGCATCGATTCGGGCAACCCGTCCAGCGTTGCCCGAATCCGGCGATCGCGTTCACCGCGCTGAGCCGTTTCCCGCGGTCCCGCTTCGCCACTTTCCAACAGATCCGCCAGTTGGCCGATCTCGTCGCTGCCCTCGCCGGCGTGCTGGTCGAGGCTGACCATGCGATGTCGCTTGTTGCGGCGTTTGGCATCGATCGCCTGGTTGGTGGCGATGGTGTACAACCACGGTCGGAATCTGCGGCCTTGTTGAAACTGGTCGCATTTCAGGTGAATCTGCAGGAAGGTTCCCTGAAAAGCGTCTTCGGCCATCTCGGCGTCACCCAGGTATCGGCGCAAGTACGAATACAATTCGCGCTCGTACCGGTAGACCAACTGCGCAAACAGTTCGCGGTCGCCCGTCTGGCGATAACGCAACAACAATTGCTCGTCGGTCACCGGGTTTTCTTTAGCCTGAAGTTGACGTCGATAGTTGTAGTGCAGATCGTTAATCGTGGCTTGCATATTTTACTACGCAGGACCGGCAGACTGGTTCGCGCGATGGGGGACAAAATGCCCGGCGGCGACCCGATCCGCTGTCCTGCAACTCCTTTTAAAACCTTGGGGAAGTGAACTCTCTGGAGTGCTAATCGCCCAGGCTTCGGACACGTTAGGTCGTTTGACAGCCGATTTTTTGAGACTTACACTCGCTGGGACTAATTTGCAAAACCCGTGCCAAGCGACTGATCCGTGCAATCCGACCGCTACCATTGGGCCGCCACCGGTGACGTAAATGCCTTTTTTGGCCTGATGTTAGACAATATCGCCGGCTTGGTGCTGACGGTGGTAATGCTCAGCGGCATCTTTGGGTTCCCTGTAGATTTTGCACTTCAGTACATGATCCCCGGCACCGCTATCGGCGTGCTGGTGGGCGACTTGATGTACTTTTGGCTAGCATTCCGACTGGCCAAACGGGAGAGCCGCTCGGACGTCACCGCCATGCCGTTGGGATTGGACACTCCCAGCACCATCGGCATGGTGCTGTTTGTGTTGGGACCCGCGTACATTGCGGCCAGCAACAATGCCTACGTCCAGATCGCCAACTCGGCGGATGTCAGTCTGAATCTGGCACGAGGCTCGATCGAAGAAATTGTGGCCGCCGTTCAGTCGGCCGCCACGGCGCACCCGTCGATCGACGCGGCCGTGAAAATGGTGCCGCACCAGGCGGCCATGCAGACGTGGCACATCGGCATTTGCGCAATCTTTATTACCGGCTTGATCAAAGGGCTGTTGGCATTTGGTTCCAATTGGATCCGGCGGGTTTTTCCCCGCGCCGGTTTGCTCGGTTCGCTGGCCGCCATCGCGCTGGTGCTGATCGCGTTTACGCAAATGCCCAAGCTGGCCGTCAATCCCATCGTCGGATTTGCGGCGCTGGCCATCGTGCTGGTGACGCTGGTGGCCCGCGGCGAGCTGCCATTCAAGATCCCCGGCGCGCTGGGCGCCGTGATGTTGGGGTGCGTTGTGTGGTACGTGATGATGGGCATCGACCAGGCTGCCGGCACCGAGTTGACGACCGGCCTCGGCGAGGAAACCGCAGCTCAGTGGTTTCCCACTCAATGGCTGACCGTGTTCTCGTTCAGCTGGCTGGGATCGATGAGCGCCACGCTGGGTTATCTGCCGTACATCATTCCGTTTGCGATAGCCACGGTGATCGGCGGCATCGACTGCACCGAAAGCGCCGCGTCAGCTGGCGACGATTTTCGGGCGAGTCACGTCATCGGCATTGAATCGTTGGCCACCCTGATAGCCAGTTTGTGCGGCGGCGTGATTCAAACCACGCCGTACATTGGCCATCCGGCTTATAAGGCAATGGGCGGCCGAGCGGCCTACACGCTGGCCACCGCGCTGTTTGTCGGCGGCGCGGGAGTCGTGGGATATTTCAGCGTGCTGTTTATTCTGATTCCGGAGGCGGCCGTCTTGCCAATCCTGGTGTTTATCGGCATTGAAATCACCGCGCAGAGTTTTCACGCCACGCCGCGACGGCATTATTCGGCGCTGGCCATCGCCTGCCTGCCCGCATTGGCCAAGCTCGTAATGATTTATCTCGGCCAATACGCGCCCGCCATCAACTACGACCAAGTCAAGCCGGAAGATGCGGAGAATTTACAAAGTCAGTTTTTGCACCTGCAAATACTTTCCGGTGGATTCATCATCACCAGCCTGATTTGGGGTGCGGCGATGGCGCGGATTATCGATAGGCGATTTTTTAGCGCGTCGATCTATTTCGCCGTCGGAGGTCTGTTCGTATTATTCGGCGTGATTCACTCGCCGCTGGCCGGCGACAAAATGTTCTGGCCATGGAACATCGGCGATCCCGATTTGCGAATCATCGTCGTCGAGTTCGCCGCGGCCTACCTGATCATGGCTCTGATCATGTTTGGGTTGGGGTGGCTGATACGGACTCCACCCATCGACACCGATGAAGATTACGAATCCTTGTCGCGGACAAGTCATTAATTGGATTTCAAAAACAGTGATCGTCGCATGAATTTGAATCGCGTATTGGAACCGGAAGTCATGGACACCGCCGATGAGGCGCGGGACTACGACCGGATGGACCACTCGGAAGTCAATCGCTTGTTCGTTGCCGATTTGCTGACCGAGGGTTTTGACGGGGATGACGTATTGGATCTCGGTACCGGCACAGCGCTGATTCCCATCGAGTTGTGCCGGCACCACCCAACGTGCCGCGTGATGGCCGTGGATCTGGCCACACACATGTTGGACCTGGCCCGATTGAATATCGAGGCTGCCGGTTTGATCCAGCGGATTGAACTGCGTCAAATTGACGCCAAACATCTCGGCTTTGCCGAAGGCATGTTTGATGCCGTTATCTCCAACAGCATCATTCACCACATTCCCGAGCCGATCGATTGCCTGCGGCAGGCAGTAAGGGTGACGCGGCCGGGCGGCCGATTGTTCTTTCGCGATTTGTTGCGCCCCGACAGCCAGCAGCAACTGGACGCGCTGGTCGAAGCATACGCCGGGCAAGAAAATGACCACGCGCGACAGATGTTTGCCCAATCGCTGCATGCCGCCCTGTCGCTGCAGGAAATCCGCGCGCTGATAGAGTCGCTGGGTTTCCATGCGGCACAGGCCTCGGCGACGTCGGATCGCCATTGGACCTGGACGGCGCTGCGGCCAACCGAGTGAACGGGTAGCCAGGCGAGCGGCCTGCCGGTCTGCCGACACGAATACACCATCGGTGCGTTGCGCGTTACACTCTAATCAACCGCATGCTTTCCAATCGGCCTGCCCATGAAACAAATCCTTGCCGTCATCAAGCCGTTTCTGGCTGACAAGGTTTTGCGGGCGCTGGTCGAAGCCGGCTACGACGATGTGATTGTACGGGCCGTTCGCGGATATGGCCGCCAAAAAAGTTACTTGTCGGAATACAAGGAAAACGAATACTCGGTCGCTTTTCTGCCAAAAGTTGAGGTTTGTGTGTGGGTGGAGGATGATCAAGCGGAACAAGTGACGCGAATCATTGTTCAAAAAGCCAGGACGGGACGGATGGGCGATGGAAAAATCATCATCCTGCCCGCCGCGGCGGCAACGGCAGATAGTAAAACTGCGCACAAAAAGTAACTCCCGCCGCAGCGTAGCTGACAAAAAGTCTTGTCGGGCCGAGGCGATTTTGCGATAAAGACGGCATCGAGTGTCGGGACCCGCGCGTTTATTTCATCACCCGCCAATCCCCACCTACACCGAGTTGATCATGTTACCCAATCCGCTTGTTTATGGTTTGGTCCTTCGAAGTCTGGTGGCTGCACTCGTCATCGTGGCGGCCACTCCGTTTCCGGCATCGGCAGTCCAGGAAGCAGTCCCGGAACAGGAGCAGGCCACCGTCGATTTCGAAGGGCAGATCAAGCCGCTGATTGCCCAGCGGTGTCTGCGTTGTCACGGCCCCGAGGAACAAGAGGCCGATTTTCGCATGGATGATCGCCAAGTCGTTTTCTATTACATCGAGCCAGGCGATCCCGACGGAAGTGAGTTGCACGAGCGATTGATATCGGACGACCCCGAGCTAATGATGCCGCCGCCAGACGAAGGCGGCCCGCTGGCCGAAGAAGAAGTCGCTTTACTTCGCGACTGGATCGGCCAAGGCGCCAACTGGCCCGAGGGCACCACGATTGAACCCCCGCCACCGGAAGTCGAAGCAAAAGCTCAAGAGGAAATCCAACAAAAGAAGCAGCAGCAGGATCAGCAAGAATCCTCTTGGCAATTGGTGTGGGAGATCGCCGGTCTGTTGCATCCGCTGCTGGTGCATTTCCCCGTGGCGCTATTGATTGCCGGCGCGATTTTTGGAATTTTCGGTTTTCGCGGTGAGTCACCGATGTCCGACGCCGCCTACTACTGCTTGTGGCTGGGCGCGCTGGGCGCCGTGCTGGCGGCCGCTTCCGGCTGGTCGTTTGCGATTCGCGAAAGCTATTTGAATTGGCAGAGCTTCGATTTTCAGCGGTCGATCGACATTCACCGCTGGGGCGGCGTCCTGGTTGCGGTGTTGGCATTTTTGTTGGCCGTCATCGCCTCCATGTCGCGGCGTCGCGATCCGTACGGCACCGGCGGCGTTTGGAAGATCAGCCTGGTGTTGCTGGCCGGCCTGGTCGGTTTTGTTGCCCACCATGGCGGCAAGATGACTCACGCGGGATTGCACGACGAGTTGGTGGACAAAGCCACTATCGTGATCGAGAACATTCGCGGCAACCAGCCGGCGGCGCCTGACAACAATGACGAAGCGCCCAGCGACGCCATGCCTGCCGATGAAAAATCGCCTGACGAAAAATCGCCTGATGAGAAATCGTCTGACGAGAAAACGTCTGACGAGAAAACGTCTGACGAGAAAACGTCTGACGAAGACGACGCCAAACAGGAGGGCACTGCAAAGACCAGCGACGGAAAATAATTGCAGTCTCCTTCTCGTAAACGACATAAGCACTCGTGTGTCCCTAGTCGTTTCCCACCGTCGTTTACATGCCTCACCCAGGCCCCACCGCGTGGCGGGTCTTTGCCCTGTCACCGAGGGAGAGGGCTTATTTAAGTCCTTCGCCCGTCACTTGCCCAGCGCCACGATCGTGTCGAATTCTTTTTTCGTGACGGGCTGCACCGAGAGACGCGAATTTTTGAACAGCACCATGTCCTTCAGCGCCTTGTGATCGCGCATTTCATCCAGTGGCACAAGCCGTTTGAACTTCTTTTCCAGTTTCACATCGACCATGAACCAACGCGGCTCGTCTTGTTTCGATTTGGGGTCGTAATACTTGCTTTTTGGATCAAAGGCCGTGAAGTCCGGATAGGCTTCCTTGACGACTTTGGTCGTACCGGCCACGCCTGCCGGATCGGCGCTGGAGTGGTAAAACAGCACGAGGTCGCCCATTTTCATCTCGTCCCGCATTTTGTTTCGCGCCTGGTAATTGCGCACGCCTTCCCAGCAAGTCGTTTTGGTCTTTTCCTTGGCCAGATCGTCAATCGAATACGTGTTTGGCTCGGATTTCATCAGCCAATATTTTGTGGCGCGCGGCATGATCAGCGTGGGGAATCGTTATGGCGTGAGAGGATGGCAGCCCATCTATCCGGGCCGTTGTCCGTCGGAATACAAATTGCCTTGCCGGAATGCATCGGCCATCGCTTTGGGCACGTCGGCTTCGGCCAGCACCAGTTGGGCGCGGTTCTCCGCCACCTCGGCCTTCATTTCCTGTTCGCGGGCAATCGCTTCGGCGCGCCGTTTTTCGGCGTTAGCTCGGGCCACCCGCGTGTCGGCTTCGGCCTGGTCGGCTTGCAGCCGGGCGCCGATATTTTCACCGACGTCGATGTCGGCAATGTCGATCGAGACAATTTCAAACGCCGTGTGCGCGTCCAAACCGCGTTCCAGAACGGCTTTAGAAATCCGATCCGGGTTTTCCAGCACATCCTGGTGTTTGATGCTGGAGCCGATCGAGGAGATGATGCTTTCGCCGACTCGCGCGATCACGGTTTCTTCGGTGGCGCCGCCGATCAACTGTTCCAGGTTGGTGCGGACCGTGACCCGGGCGCGAATTTTGAGTTCGACTCCGTCCTTGGCGATGGCGCTGAGAAAACTTTTGCCGCTGCGTTGCGGGTCGGGACAGTCGATGACTTTCGGGTACACACTGGTCCGCACCGCGTCCAGCACATCGCGGCCCGCCAGGTCAATCGCCGCCGCCCGGTCAAAATCCAAATCGATCCCGGCGCGTTGCGCGGCGATGATGGCGTTGATCACGCGCATCACGTCACCGCCGGCCAGGTAGTGCGCCTCCAGCCGTTGCGTGCTGATGCCGGTCCGCCGGTTGATATTCAGCCCGGCTTGGGCCGCCATGATTTTGGCGGAAACGATCACCGAGGGTCGGACTTGCCGGAAATGCATCCCGATCAAGCTCATCATGCTCACGTCGGCGCTGGACATGTACGCCTGGAACCACAATTTTCCGTAGGCGATGAAGGCCAGCACGATGACCATCAAAAAGATGCCGCCGAAAATGGCGGCGGCCCACAACAAGATCGTGCCGTAATCGGAAAAGAAATTCTGTGCCAGTACCGCCATCATGTTTTTGTTCCCGGGTAGAGCTTCAGTTCGCCAAAAGTCCCATCAATCTTAATGAATCCGTCATTCGATCCAACCGCCGCCGAGCACCCGGTCGCCATCGTAACAAACCACCGCCTGGCCGGGGGCGACGCCCAGCTGCGGCTGATCGAATTCGATCGACCATCGGCGATCGCCGATCCGCCGGGCCTCCGCCGGCTGGGCCGCACTATTATATCGAATCTGCGCCAGGCAACGAAACGAATCCGCCGGATCGACCAGCCAATTGGTGTCGCTGGCCGCCAATTTTCGCCGGCCCAGTTCGGATTTGGTTCCCAGCACCACCCGCCGGTCGGAGGCGTCGATCCGCACCACAAAATACGGCTCGCCCAATGCCACGCCGAGGCCTTTGCGCTGGCCGATGGTAAATCGTTCAATGCCGGCATGTCGGCCCACGACCCGGCCATCGGTTGTCACCAGCTGGCCGGACGTGTCCGCGGTCTGCTGGTCGCGGGACGCGCGGTGCTGGCGGACGAATTGGTCGTGTTTGCCGCTGGTCACGAAACAGATTTCCTGGCTGTCTTTTTTCTGCGCGACGTCCAATCCCAGCTGCATGGCGATCTGGCGAATCGTGGGCTTTTCGTAATGACCGACCGGCAACAACATGCGCTTCAAGTATTGCCGCTGGATGCCGAACAGCACGTACGACTGGTCTTTGTGCGCGTCCTTGCCGCGGATCAACGCCGGCATTTCGCCGGCCGCGCCGGTCGCCAATCGAGCGTAATGGCCCGTGGCGACAAAATCCGCGTGGACGCCGTCGGCATAATCGAACAACTTGCCGAACTTGATCCAGTTGTTGCACATCACGCAGGGATTGGGCGTGCGACCGACCGAATACTCGTCGACGAAATAGTCGATGATCTGCCGGAACTCCTGTTGCAAGTTCAGCGCGTAAAACGGGATCCCCAATCGCTGTGCCACGCGTTGTCCGTCGGCGGCGTCCAGCGCGCTACAACAACCTTGCTTGTGATCGGCCCGCGGATTGAGCACGGGCAGCAGCGGCGAATGTTCGCGGCGTCCATCCACCGAACAGGCCGTGACGGCCTGCTCGCCGTGCCGCATGAACACGCCAATCACCTCGTGTCCCTGCTCGATCAACAGGTGCGCGGCCACGCTGGAGTCGACTCCGCCGGACATAGCTAATACGACGCGGGCCATCAGACTTGCCTGTTGGGTGCCAGAGGGTTTTTGATACGGGTACGCATGGTTGGCGGAATTGGGCAATCACTTGCTTATTCAGTGAGTCTACGAGTGACGCCAAAACAGGGCAAGCGTTCGGTGCACGGCTTTCACAGCATCGTGAGCAGGGCTATGATCGGTGCTCGTTTGTGCACGACGGTTCCCGCGATCCAGCCAGATGTACCTCGTTTTTTCCACCAGTTTGCACCCCGACAGCCGCAGTCGCATTCTGGCGCGATCGGCGGCCAGGATATTGGCCGAGTCCGCCGGCGAGGACTCATGCGAGCTAGTGGACCTCAGTGAACTCAGCTTGCCGGCCTGCGATGGATATCAATGTTACGAGGATGCGACCGTCCAGCAGCTGTCGGACAAAATTGCCGCGGCCTCGGGCGTGCTAATCGCCTCCCCGGTTTACAACTACGACCTTTCCTCCAGTGCCAAAAACCTGATCGAATTGACCGGCAGCGCCTGGACCAACAAGGTCGTGGGATTTTTGTGCGCCTCCGGAGGGGAGAGCAGTTATATGGCGCCGATGGGTCTGGCCAACAGCCTGATGCTTGATTTCCGCAGTCTGATATTGCCCCAGTTTGTCTACGTCACCGACGCCGTGTTCCGGGGCAACGAAATTGACCAACCGGAAGTTGTCGACCGCATCCGGCAATTGGTCGGTCAATTGATTCGCGTCGCGGCGATTGCGGGCTGAAATGAATGCGACGGCCGTGGTCGGCAGCACCGTCAATGCGGCACTCTGCATTACCCTTAAGGACGACGCGATCGAGCGCTCTTGTCAGATTTGGTCGCGCGTGGCGACGTTTTTTGGACTTGGGGCGCCTCCCGCGATTCTTTTTTGCCGCTGACAACGGTGAGTATTTGGGATCCCGTCTTTTCCAAAAACACGCCCAAAGTAGCCAGCAGCACACCGCCCAGGGAGGCCAAGACGGAACTGGACCAGATTCGATTCCAGCGTCGCGCCTCAATTGACTGGTTGACCGCGATGATCACTTGATTTGGTATTCGTTCGCGCAATTGGCCGGCCTCGACTGAATCAAGGCCTTCAGCCAGCTGTCGTTTGCGGCGAGCGTCGAGCGCCATCAGCACCTCGGCGCGAATCATCGAATCCGTTAATTCGTCGTCGAGCATACTTCGCAACACGGCTTCTTCGAGTTGTATTCTTCGCGTTCTATCAACCGGCAAGTTTCTGGCCAAATCGGCACAGTTAATCATGCCTCGGATGACGCCGACACGCGCCCAGTCGCTGGCTTGACCGGCGTATGACATGTTGGCCGGATGCAGATTCGGCTCCAAAAAATTTTCTGCCAGATGTCTGTTCAGGTCAGAGCCCTGGCCATCGACAAAAAACTCGAAGGCGGCCGCAAATCCGCGCTTCTCGCCCATCTGGTGGAACAAATCAAATTCTGCTTCTTCGGGAGGCGGAAAGGGCAACGGCACAAAAGGGGCGTTGGCAGCCAAGTCGCCGACGCTGTTGAGACCCGCCACGTCACCAACCGGCGCCATGGAATAGGCGCTTCCACCTCCGTTGTACAAAGCTCCATCGCGTCCGCGCATCTGTGGCCACAACCATGTAACCGCGAACACCAGACCGCCACCGAGCAAAAACAAAAAAAAGATTCGCAATGTTCGCATGTCAGTGCTCGTTGATTTCGATTGACCTTGGAACGGACAGCCTCGCTAATCTAATTCTTTTGCCATGTTACCGGGGTGTCGACGCGGGTCGCTAGAGGCATGACGCGGAGACCAACGAGTGCTGGCACGTTTTGACACCGATTTCCTATTTTTGGCTGGCGGCTGGCAATCCCTGCCGCAAAACATGTTCGATCACTTCGACAAATCGGTCGAGTTCTGCCAAAGTTGTGAACAAGTTGGGCGAAACTCGAATCCCTTCAAAGTCCTCGTGTTGAATCCCCGCCACAATGATGCGGTGTTCGTCCCACAGATAATTTGAAAGCTGATTTGTGTCCACGCCCTCAACCTGCACGTTGGCGATCGCACACGAATAAGCCGGATCCAGATTGGTATTCACCTTGATGCGGTCATGATGTTTCAGCTGGCCCAGCCAATAGTCGCGCAAATACCGCAGCCGTTCCGCCTTCGTTTCGGCACCCACTGCCTGGTGAAAAGCCATCGCTTCGCCAATCGCCAGCGCGTTGGCGGCGGGATGGGTGCCGATTTCCTCGAACTTGCGAATGTCCTTTGCCATCGATTCACCAGCGGCCATCAACGGCCACAGATCGGCGATCTTTGACTTGCGTACGTACAACATCCCGGTGCCATGCGGTGCAAACAACCACTTGTGCAGGCTGGTGCCGTAATAGTCACAGTCCAAATCCTGGTGCGTAAACGGAATGTGTGCAAACGTGTGGGCGCCGTCAACGATGACCGGGATATGGTGTCGCCGCGCCATCTGCACGATGGATTTGACCGGCAGGACCTGACCGGTCAGGTTGATCATATGGCAAATCATCATCAGCCGCGTGCACGGCGAGATGTTTTGCTCCAGCAATGAGACCACATCATCCGGATGTTCCAATGGCACGGGAATGGAGATTTTCCTGACGCGTATGCCTTCGCGCCGTGCCCGCTGATCAAACGTCGTCAGCATCCGCGGGTAATCCTGATTCGTGGTCAGGATTTCATCGCCGGGACGCAAATCGAATCCCAGCTGGCAAGTTTGCAGGCTCTCCGACGCGTTGCGGGTAATGGCGATTTCTTCCGCGTCGCATCCAAACAACTCCGCCAACTGAACACGCACCGTTTCCCGCTGTGGCTCGAGCACCTGCCACATCGCGTAGACCGGCGCGGTGTTGGAGTAATCCAGGTAGCGCTTCATGGCCGCTTGCGTAGCGGCCGTCGACGGACTGACGCCGCCGCTGTTGAGATTGATCAAACTGCGGTCGACGGTGAACGCTTGCTGGATCTCGCGCCACGCCGATTCGTCTTTGGCCACGTCGCGGGGCGCGGCGGAGCTGACGTTCATTGTCGACAGCATCTGTACGAGTCTGGTCGAATCCAATGAACCGGCCGCCACTGAAACCGCCGGCAGGCTAATGGAACCTAAAAAGGATCGCCGCGTGATCAAAAAACACCTCAATCTTCGCTGATGCAATACAGAAATTTCTTGCCGCGCAGAAAAATCTGTTGGCCGACCAGCGCCGGCGTGGCGTCGATGCGATCATCCAGCTCGTTCGTCGACAACACTTCAAACTCGTCAGCATCCCGCAAAACGTTGGCGGTGCCGTTGCGGCCGACCACGATCAGTTTGCCGTCGGCAACCACCGGCGACGCGTAAACCCCATCGATTCCATCCAATCGGCGATTCATGTAGATCGGTTTGCCGGTGCGGGCATCGTTGCAGTTGAAAATATTTGAATTGCCCTTAAGGTAATAAACCCGCGAGGCGGACAACAGCATCGACGGTACATCGGGGGCCGAGTTGGTTTGATGCCAGGCCAAACCGCCATTTTCATTCAGATCGCCCTTGCGGTCAAAATGGAACGCGCCGAGAAACAAACTCCGTCGATTGCTGGCGACCAGCACCAGGTTGTCGATCACCACCGGTCCCGCCGTCGGTCGAAACGACGTCCCCGCGCCGCGCCAGATCACCTGGCCCGTCTCCAGGTCATAGCCGCGACAGAAATTCTGGCCACCCACAATCACTTGTTTTTTTCCGTTGGCTTCGACCACGATCGGCGCAACCCAACTGCTGGGTTCATCCCGCGACGCTTTCCATTTCGTTTCGCCAGTCCGCGCGTCCAGCGCCATCACGTACGACGGGCCCTCGTGATCCCAGGGCACGACGATCGTGTCCTCGTGCAATACCGGCGAGCTGCCTTCGCCAAACCCATATCGCGTTTGCATTTTTCCAAAATCGTCGCGCTTCCAGATCAATTCACCGTCCAGGCGGTAACAGTACAACCCGCGCGATCCAAAATGTGCGTAAACGAATTGGCCGTCGGTAAATGGTGAAGCGGACGCAAATCCGTGATCGGCGTGATGGCCTTCGTGCGGCGTTGTCTTGACGGCCAGCCGCCGCCAGCGTTCTTCGCCGCTATCCCGGTCGTAACACATCACCAGAAATTCCGTCGGTACCAGCGGCACACGGGGCCGCCGGCCTCCGCCGCTGCCCTGAGGTGCGGGTGCCGCCGTTGATTCGGGAACGGCCGCCAGGACAAACACTTGGTCATCCCATACGATGGGCGAGGAATTATCGCCGGGCCCCGGCAACGCGACCTTCCACTTGACGTTTTGGCGTTCGCTCCAGCGGATCGGAGGCGTGGC
>JBFILF010000087.1:0-14426 GCA_041599835.1 Pirellulaceae bacterium | reverse complement strand
CATCTCATGGTGTGATCAAGCCGAGACAATGACGCAGGTGAGGACACCTGATTATCGTCATCGTTCGATCATTTTGCGATGCGACTCTTGCCTTTTTTTGGTCTTGTCGCTGGAGACACCGCGATGGTCAATTTGGCCGACCGTGTCCGCGAGAGTTCTTATCCGTTTCTCAGCGGCGCCAGTTCGACATGTTTCTGCAACTCGTCGTACAGCAAGTTCCAATTGAGCGGTTTCGTGAGAAAGCGGCTGGCGCCCAGACTGAGCATTTTTTGCTCGAGCGTTTGATCTTTGACGCCGGTCAACACAATGACGGGGATGTCGCGCGTCTGGGGCGCCGATTTTAGCCGCTTGAGCACAAAATCACCCTGCCCGTTAGGCAAGTTGTAATCGAGGATGATGGCGTCAGCTGGGCGCGTGAACGCATCTTGAATTCCCTGCATGCCTTCGAAAGCCCGTACGACGGCTACGCCATGCATCTCGAGCTTCAGTTTCAGTGCCAGCGAAAAATCCCGGTCGTCTTCAATGCATAAGACCCAGGGCGGCGAGTCTTGCCATAGTTCGGTCGATTGCGGATTGCAGCCAAGGTCGGCATCATCAAGAAAATTGGCGTTGACGCCCAACATGGCAAATATGTTTTCGATCAGCGAATTATCGTCGATGGGTACGTTGGTGCGCGGCAATTCATCCGGAAAATCTTCCAGCGGGGCCAGTTCGGTTGCGGGCATTCCCAATCGTCGCTTGATCAACGGCAACAGTTGGTCCCACACGTTCGGTCCCTTCGCGACATAGTCGGCGGACAGCGCTTGGCAGCGTTGCCGAGTCGCTGAATCATCCTGGCCGGTGACCACGATTAACGGAATGGAGGCCATTCGTTCGTCATCTACCATTGCGTCGCCCAAGGCAAGTCCATTGCCGGTCGGCATGTTGACGTCCAGGCAGACGAGTTCCGGTCGAATTTGATCCAATTGCGACAGGGCGGTCCAGGTGTTTTTAGCGACGGCCACGTTGAATCCCGCTTGCTCGGCGCGAATCGCGCACGCTTCCAAAAACGCTTGATCGTCGTCGACGAACAGAATGGTGGGTTGATTCATTGCATTACCTTTTTTTCAGTCAAGTGGAATGGGTTACGTGATGGACGGCGTCCAGCAATGTCGCGGATTCGTATGGCTTGGGCACAAAAAACCTGGCACCGGCATCCAGGGCTTGTTGCCGCGCCGTAATCCGGGCGGAGAGCATGACCACGGGGATGTGCTTGGTGTCCGCGCGCTGCTGCAGTCGTTTGAGCAAAGTGAGCCCGTCTGTGCCGGGCATACATATGTCCATCAAGATCGCATCCGGTTGGTGCTCAATGGCGGCTTCGATCGCCCCGGTGCCATTGCGCGAATAAATCGACGCATATCCCGCAGCACGCAATCGCGCGCAAACCGCATCGATGATGTCTTGGTCATCGTCAATAACGAGTATGGTTTTTGGATCACACATGACTCGGGACGTCCGGATTCAAGGCTTGCTCAACGTTTTCGAGGATGGCTTGCGGCTGGTCGCAGACGGAAGCGCACTCGATGAAATGAAAATGCACGATGGGCAAGTCGTGTTGCGGACGGTTGCGGTTGGCTTCGTCTCGATGCCGGGAAAAATCTGCGAGAAACGCCGGAATTTCCGTTTCTGGTTTGGCAACCAACAACAGCCACGATCCAGCACTGGCGGGAATCAGCAAATCGTTGCCGCTCAGCAGATAGTGCAACAAGACATCCAGCTCGCCACCCAACTGGTGCACGTCCGATTCGTCGACGTGGGCGCGGAGCAGCGACACGTGCTGGGCCAGGCCGGCCCGCTGCAGTTGGTTCAAGTAGCGCTGGGTGATTTCAACGGGGTCATTTTGGGGCAGCGTGAAACTGAAGCAGCTGCCGTGCCCCACCTGGCTTTCAATTTTCAGCTCACCGAAGTTCAGATCGACGAGCTCTTTAGCGATGTTCAGGCCCAGGCCAAATCCCTTGCTGGTGCCGCGCGTTTTCAAACCGACTTGCTTGAACCGTTGGAAAATCGCTTGTAAGTGATCGCGATCAATGCCTGGTCCGTTGTCTGTTACGCCGACCACGACGTTTCGATCCAGATCATCGCGGCGGGCCCACAACCGGACGCGGCCCTGGTCCCCGCAGAATTTGATGGCATTGATCAGCAGGTTGATCATCACGCGACGGACTTTTTCCTCATCGCAGAAAATTTCCGGCAAACCACCATCCAAATCGATTTGAACGTCGACTCCTTTGACTTGGGCCTTCTTTTCCAATGTCGGCTGCACACCGGCGACAATGTCCTCCAGCCGGCAGGGTTTTCGCCAAGCGACCAGCAAACCCGATTCCAGTTTGCTGACGTCAAGCATGTCGTCGACCATCGTGTTGAGATCGTCGGCCCGGTCGCAGGCAATGTCCAGGAACCGGCATTGCTCGGCGTCCAAGGGTGTTTTGCCGACGACGCCCTCGCGGAGCAACGACAAATACTCTTTGATGACGGTCAGCGGAGTGCGAAACTCATGAGACACGTTGTCCACAAACTTTTGCGCCGTGTCACAAAGTTTTTCCAGTTCCGCGTTTTTTTGTTCGAGCAGTGAATTGGCGGCGGCCAACTGGCGATAAAGGTGTTGACGCTGAATCGCGTAACTGATGGCCCGGGCCAAGGTCTCGACCGCGACGTCTTGTTTGTACAGGTAGTCTTGGGCGCCTTTGTCCATGGATTCCAGCGCGATTTTCTCATCGCACAAATCCGTCAGCACCACGATTGGCGTTTGATCCTCGACTTGGCGGACCCGTTCCAGCGTTTCAATCCCGCGCGATTCGGGCAGCCCCAGATCCAACAAAACGACGTCAAACGTGGATTCTTGCAGGCAACGCAAAGCGTCGCTCAGGTTATCGGCGACGTGGACCACAACGTCCATCTGGCCGATTTTGTGCAACGCCAGCTTGGCAAGTTTTTGGTCCGCCGGATCGTCGTCAACCAGCAAAACGTGAAGGCATTTGTTAGTTGGTTTGGTTTTCATCTGGCGACTTCCATCGACGGCAGTGTCACGATCTCGAACCAATAATTCCCCAGACGTCGCACAACGGCGATAAACTGGTCGATGTCGACCGGTTTCTGGATGTAGGAACTGCAACCCAGGTCGTAGCTTTGCACGATATCCGCTTCTTGTTCGGACGTGGTCAACACCACGATCGGGATGCGGCAAAGTTCCTCGTCCGCCTTGATTTCTTTCAGGACTTCGCGGCCGTTGCGTTTGGGCATGTTCAGATCGAGCAAAATCAAATCGGGACGCGGCGCGGCTCCGGGCTCGGCGTATCGGCCTTGCCGTTGCAGATACTCCAGCGCTTCTTCGCCGTTGTTGGCAATCCGCAAGTCGGTGCGCAGCACGTCATCTTGCAGCGCCCGCCTGGTCAGTTCCTGGTCACCCGGATCATCTTCGACTAGCAGGATGACAACGCGCTTGCCGTAATTGGGTTGTGGTTGCATGGCGTTTCGGCCTCCATTTGTGCGGGTAATGTCAATTGAAAGTGACTGCCCTGACCCGGTTCGGATTCCACCCAGATTTCCCCCCCGTGGCGAGTCACAGTTTTTTTGCAGATTGAAAGTCCAATTCCGGAACCCTCGTATTCGCCGCGACCATGCAGCCGCTGGAATGGTTCGAAGATGCGTTGGCAATATTCCGGCTTCATCCCAATGCCGTTGTCCTGAACGCCAACCACCCAGTAATCGCCCTGGCGTTGGCAAGTCAGTTTGACGTGCGGTGGTCGGTCACCGACAAATTTCAGTGCATTGCTGATTAAGTTTTGGAACAGCTGAGTCAACGTCGTGCAATCGCCGATCACCGTGGGCATGTCGTCGCGGTCAAACGTCGCCTCCACTTCTTCGATGCGAATTTGCAGCGCGGACAACGCCATGTCGATGCATTCATCCAGCGATACCGGCTCGCGGCTCAGAGCCGATCGCCCGGCGCGGGACAGCGTCAGCAGATCCTGGACCAGCTGCCGCATTCGATAAGCGGCGTCGCATATGAAGTCCAGATCCTTTTGTGCTTCGGGTCCCAAATCGTCGCCGGCATCCTGTCGCAGCAATTTGCTGAACGAGATCAATTTGCGAACGGGTTCCTGCAGGTCGTGGCTGGCTACATAGGTAAATTCGTCCAGCTCGCGGTTTTTTTCCGCAAGTTCTGTCACCGTTTGATCCAGTTCGCGCCGCGCCTGTTCCAATTCGGCGTTCTTGTGTTCCATGCTGATTGCCTGCGCCGCCAAACGAGCTTCGGCGGCCTTTCGCTCGCCGACCTCGGTTTCGAGTTTTTGGTTTGCCTCTTGCAATTCGCGCGTCCGTTTTTCAACCAGTTGCCGCACTTTTTCGGCGCGAATCGACATCAGATGGACGACCCAAGCCAACAGGCCCGAGATAAACCATCCGGACAACAAGGCCAGGAAAGGGGTCCAGCTTTTATGTTCCTCGAAAAACTCAGCCGTCGGTTTAAACTGGACGTCCCAATGCCGCCCGGCAAAGTCAATCGGATTGGAAAATGTCAATTGGCTGGAGTCAAACGACTGCTGCAATTTGCGGTCGGGCTGCAGGTTCGTTTCGGCGTGTCGAATCATCAAGACACTCGGGTCATTCCCGATGGTTTGATCCGTAATCATCAAATCGATATTGGCAGGTGCTAGATCATCGAATGCCCGATCCACAATATCGGCCAGTCGAAACAGACCGACAACAAATCCTTGTAAATGGGCACGACGCTCGGCAGGCGTCCGGCTGACCACACCGTTTTGATAAATCGGAATGGCAACAAACAAGCCGCTTCGTACCGTTGCACCGCCTTCGGCGGAATCAAACAAAGAGATTGCCTGAGAAGCTATCGTTCGTCCCGAATCACACGCCATTGCCAAGGCCAACCGGCGCCGTGGATCACTGCCGTAATCAAATCCCAAGGCGCTGTTGTGACTTGCCGATGGTTGGACGTGAAAATGCACTGGATAATAAAACTCGCGGTGGCCAGCCGTTTCCAACAGGCCTTTTTCGCCCAACTGCAAAATGCTGTTTGACGCTCCGCTAATCTCGCCCAACTCACGTTCGAATTGGGGGCGATTGGCGTGACCGATGCGCGGCACATATTCCAGGGCCAATACGCTTTTATGCCGTTCCAGAAGTGGATGGGCGAAAACTGAGAATTCATGTCGATCCACATGCGAAGACCCGGCATAAAACGCCCGGATGGAATGCAACAATTCAATGTCGGCTGCTAACTCGCGCTCCATGGCTAAACCCCGTTCGCGGGCCAGCATCTCGAACCTCGCCGAACGTACTTTGTGTTCATCTTGCAACAGCAACAACCAGATCACCATCGTCAGCATGATGCCGACCATCGCTATTAACACAGCGTTGGTGTCTCTGAAAAGAAAAACGGCTTTGCGAATCTGCATTGAGGGCCAACCGCACAAGAAAAGAGGCTTCCAATAGTACTGTGGCCCAACAATACTCCAATACGAAAGCCAAGCGTCGTGCGCTGGAAAACGTCTGCCCGTATCGTTTTACCAACAGTCAGTTGTCAAAGCGTAGGGTGCGCTGACCGCCGCAAATATAGAATCGGTTTTGAATTTGACAGATTCGGCTGCTCCGGTTCATTTACCCGATCCGACCGGCATAAACAGATCATAAAACCGTCGCGTCACCAGTTATCTGCAGCCGCCGCCGTTCCCCGCATGGACTGAACAACGCCAACCAGCAACGTAATTACCGTCAATGGAATCACAAATGCCAGCATGATTGTGCCGAACGTGCGGGTAATGGTTATTTGGGTGGCGTCCAGAATCAGGTAGGTCGTGTAGGCGACGTAGTATCCCAGGAACAGGCCGCCTTCCCATCGCTCGATCAAATGCCCGGTTAGAAAAATCGGCAGGCATGCCACCGCGACCGCAATCATCACTGGAATATCCAACCGCCACGCAGCGGGCGAAATTTCGATCCCTTCCGGGGCAATCACGCCGGTTAACCCCAACACGCACAAAATGTTGAAAATGTTGCTGCCGACAACGTTGCCAACGGCAATGTCCCGCTCGCCGCGGCAAGCGGCCACAATTGACGTGACAATTTCGGGCAACGACGTGCCGACCGCAATGATAGTCAATCCAATCAGCAACTCGCTGATACCCAATTGCGAGGCCACGAAAACTGAGCCGCTGATCAACCACCGCGAACCGAACCCCAACAGGATGAGGCCGGCGATGATGCAGAAGAGCTGGATGGCCAGCCTCGAACGTGGGGTCTTGGCCTGGTGGATTTCATCGGCAAACTCGGCTTGAACGTCACGGCGCTCGCGACGGCTTCCGCGGACACACCACACCAGGTACGACAGCAGTCCGGCAAAAAGCACCAAACCCTCGATGCGGCCCAGTCGGCCGTCCCATCCGAAGATCCACAACAAAAACGAGGCCCCGATCATCAACGGTACGTCCCAGCGAATCAGCCGGCTGGAAACCAACAGCGGGACAATCAATGCGGAAATTCCCAGGATGAACAACACATTGAAAATGTTACTGCCCACGGCGTTTCCCACTGCAATCTCCGGATTTCCCGCAAAGGCTGACTGAAGACAAACCGCCAGTTCCGGTGCGCTCGTTCCGAATGCAACTACGGTCAAGCCAATCACCAAGGGTGAGATATTCATCATCGCCGCCAGTCGCGACGCGCCACGCACAAGCAGCTCACCACCCGCAATGAGCGCAGCCAGGCCCGCCACGACTCCCGCCATTGCCAAAAACCACTCGTTCATGCTCGACCCGGTGCCCTTTTCAGATGGCCGCCAACAATTTCGCCCCATTTCGATAGAATTTGGCGACGTGTAAACAAGTTAACGGCCCAGCTGGAAACAGACGAGCCGGCTGATTGGCCGAAGCAGTCTCGATGGCTGCAGCCAAACGGTAACGATGCCCATTGCCGTCGTTGAGGAGGATGCCATGAAAAAAATGGCCGAAGTTCGATCGGTGCTGCAAGTTATCAATGTGGCCATAGCGGTTTTGTTGTGCTCCGTTCAGTTTGGCAACGCATTTGCCCAAGTGCCGGATGGCCAAAAATCGGACCATCCGATCGCCAACGACACCCGGAAATACATTTGTCCACCCTGCGGTTGTGACTCGGACGGTAAAATTTTTAATCAACCTGGCAAATGCCCCGATTGTGGAATGGAGCTTGTGGATAAATCAAAAGTATTGAACGTGGCGATTGTTGTCTGGGACGGCGTGGAATTGTTGGATTTTGCTGGTCCAGGCGAAGTATTCGCGGCCGCCCGCAGCGACGACGGTCGCAGCTTTCAAGTCTTCACCGTTGCGGCCAGCAAACAACCGATCGTGTCTCAAGGATTCTTGAGCATTAACCCTCAATACGCCATCGACGATTGCCCGCCGGTGGACATCATGGTTCTGCCCGGCGGCGGAACCAGCAACGTGACGGGCGATGAAAAACTGATGGCTTGGGTCAAAAAACAGACGGCCAGTTCGCAGATCACTTTGTCCGTTTGCACTGGTGCCTTTGTACTCGCCGAAAACGGATCGCTGAACGATCTCGATGCGACAACATGGCATGGTGCGGTGGATCGGCTGCGGCAACAGTTTCCCAATGTTCGCGTGCATGCCGACCGCCGCTTTATTGACAACGGTCGGATAATCACATCGGCTGGCGTATCGGCTGGCATCGATTCGTCGCTGCACGTCGTTTCGAAGTTGTTTGGCGAAGAATCCGCCGTGAACACTGCCCGCTACATGGAATACAACTGGCAGAAAAAATAGCGATTTGAGCGCATTAACGAACCGCATTCGAAAAACCGACGTGCAACAACAAGGTGTGTTACTGCGGCACTGGTCACCGATCCCTGTTTAACCGCCACGCCAGCGGCGTGCAGCAAGGATCATCCCGCACGATAGGACACGGCGCGCATTCCGTTGTGATTGCGGTTAAACGGTGAGAAGAAAAGGCTACCTGGTGCGCTCGTAGGTCGCGTTGAACAGTTTCTTGTCGACGATCCATACGTCGTCAGGGTATTCGGTATCGCGATCCGCGTAACTCTTGACGATAAAATCGCCCGGTTTGCCGCTGAGAACTCCCCAGCTGGCATGAACGGTAAAGGGATGGTTGACCTGGGCGGCAAGGACTCCATGGTTGTCCGGTTTGGGCAGATACCTGCGCCAGCCGTCGGCATCGACCTCATCGGTCGCGTCATATTTTTCTTTAAGCTTGTCGGCTGCCTGAGGCCATTGTTCATTTTCCACGCCACGGCACAGGTAGTCGCCCGGGCGAATGGTCTCGATCCCCTCGATCGTGTCGACCTGGCCGAGTTCATCCACGGGTTTGGCCCAGATCGGTTTGACTTTTTTAGCGCGAAACCAGCCTTTGGCCGAATTGATTTCGTCGAGAATCTCGCGATTTGCGTTCATTTTTTCGAATGGTTGTCCCTCGGCATCCGTTTCAGTGGCAGCGTTACCGTTTCCACTATTCTGTTCAATTTGTACCGTATTGCCACGCGGCGGCAGACAGCCTGCCAGCAGGATTAAAAATAAACCCGTCCACCGTTGATACTTGATTTGCCGCGTCACGCTCGGCCCCGATGGTTGCGAAAAATTACTGCCATTGGCGTGTTTGCCGGTCCCGGCGCCGTGCACGCCCCATCCGAGTGTCTACCCACTGCGGGGCACACAACCCGTCATTGGCGAATGACCGATACGACCGGACGAAACGAATTCTGGTTGGTCAAAGAAAAGTTTTACTAGCGCGGAACATTCTCTTTAAACTGTAAGGATAACAAATTGAGACCACCAATTTAACCGAGTATCGGGCAACGGGATCTCCGACTGGACGCGCCAGGTCCGGCGAGATCACCGAGCCAGGAATGCGTTGCATGTCGCCGATGAAGCCAGGTGCGCGATCCAGCGCCAATTCGATCAATCACAAACTGACGGTACGCATCACGCACGGGGATTTGCAGCACGCCCAGCACCCGGTTCTGATCGGTCATTACGAAGGCGATTCTATTAATGGCTCAGAGCGTGTCCTGGATAATTCGATTCTGGGCGGAAAGTTACAAACTCGACGGCGGCTGGGCATTTATCCCGGCGCATGTGAAACTGCGCATGTGGCCCTGGGTCCCGAGCTCAAGGCCAGGGCGATTGTGGTCGGCTTGGGAATCGTCGGCGACCTCGCGCCAGGTAACCTGCGGAAAACCATCACCCATGGACTGATCGCCTACGCGCTGCATGAGGCGGAAGCGTTGGCCTATGCAAAACGAAGCGGTCCAAGTGATCACACGGCTCCTGGCACGGAGACAACCGGACAAGTTGAAAACACACTGAATGCTGCCGGCGATTCGCGCGACGAAGCGGGTGAGTCGCAGTCCGATGAATCGATGTTGACCGTCACGGCGTTACTGGTCGGATCCGGTGACGGCGGCGTGTCCATCGAAGACTCGGTGAACTCCATCATCGAAGGCGCGGCCCGCGCGAATCTGACCCTGGCCAACCTACCGGTACGCATCGCTGAAATCGAGTTGTTGGAGTTGCACCAGGACCGAGCGGTGGCGGTGTCCAAGATGCTGAAAAAACTCTCGGAGCGCAAAGACAACCCTTTGGAACTTCATATCACCTGGCCCGTCGGTGATGGTCGGGGCGGCTGGCGTCGCGTCGCCTACCAGGCGGATCACGACTGGTGGACGCGAATTCAAATCACGACAACCGAAGACGGCTTTCTCAAGTTCGTCAGCTTGACTGAGAGTGCACGAGCCGAGGAGCAACGATTGCCATTGCAATACGAAAGTATGGATGCGTTGTTGTGCCAAGCGACGGAAAATCTCGCCCAGAATGACGCGTTGGGCCGAACGTTGTTCGAACTGCTTCTGCCCAACCGCATCAAGGATGCCGCCCCCAAAAATCGAAAGGTCGTGTTGATCGTCGACAAACAATCGGCCACGTTTCCCTGGGAACTGTTGCAGGACGGTTTCGATCCGGCCTCCGAACCCCTTGCGGTTCGCAGCGGAATGGTGCGTCAAATGCAAACCTGGAATTTCGCCGAGACCGTTGTCAGCACCTCCGAAAACACTGCCTTGGTGATCGGCGACCCGATAACCCTCCAATTTCCACGCCTGCCCGGTGCTGCAGCCGAAGCGATCGCTGTCAAAAAACTTCTCAAGGAATCGAAACAACCAAAATTCCATGTGAAATCAGTGATTGGCGGGGAGTTCGATGACATCCTGACCAAATTATTTGAATATCCGCCTTACAAAATCCTGCATCTCGCCGGCCACGGCGTTTACGAGCACACGGTCGGTCCGGCGGGAGCGGATGCACAAGATTCTGAATTCTCACAGGTCAAGCGTCGTCACAAATCGGAAACGGTTACGGGCATGGTGCTGGCCGACCGCGTGTTTTTGACTCCGGCCGAAGTGGCGCAAATGCGCGTTGTACCCGAATTGGTGTTTATCAACTGTTGTCACCTTGGCAAAGAGACAGGTGACCGGGAAGGCCTCGATCATCGATTCCACCAGTTGGCGGCAAACCTGGGAACACAGTTGATCGAAATGGGCGCCAAAGCCGTCGTGGCTGCCGGCTGGGCGGTGGAAGACGACGCAGCACAACTGTTTGCCGAAGCTTTTTACGGCCAAATGTTACTCGGCGATAGTTTTGGCAATGCCGTGCAAACGGCGCGTCGCAAAGTTTGGCAGCGCCCTGAAAACCGATCCAACACGTGGGGAGCGTACCAGTGTTATGGGGACCCGGCGTATGTTCTCGTTTCGGAAGACCGCACACGCAAACACGGTGGCGATGACAAACCTTCGGTAGTCGACGAAGCAATTTTCACCCTGGAAAACATCGGCAACGACGCCGTTCGTTTGACCGGTACGGATCTGCAACAACACCAGCAGCGTCTGTACGACTATGCCGGTTTCCTGCTCGACAAATGGATGACTGACGCGCGACTGTTGGAAAGCTTGGGAAAAGCATACGGTGAAGTCGGCATGTACGAAGAGGCCGTGCGCTACTACGAGAGGGCCGCGACGACGGAAAAGGCGACGTTGTCCGTCAAGTCGCTGGAACAATTTGCTAATCTGCGATGCCGCTGGACGGTGCAGCTGTGGCGAGACTCGCGCGGTGACAAACCCAGCAAGCACGCGCTCGAGGTAATCAACTCGGCAATCAGTGATATCAAATTGTTGCTGAAAGTGGGCAAAACCATCGAGCGGTACTCGCTGCTCGCAAGCGCCTACAAACGCAAGGCGCTCGTGACACGTGGCGATGAGCGAGATGCAGCACTCAAGAAAATGGAACAGTATTACAAGAAGGCGGAGGAGTTGTTCCGTCAACAGAAGAAGAAGTCGGACTATTATTCAACTCTAAACCGTTTGACAGCCAGCGTGCTGAGGCAATGCCGCCAAACCGGCAGCCAAGTAAGAGATTTGGACAAATGCATTGAGGAAATCAAAAAGGATGCTCGATCGGGCCAAAACAAGGACCTATCGTTCTGGAACGCGATTGCTTTGGTCGATGCGGACCTTGTCCGGTACCTGGGCCAGGCCAAATCCGATCGCCGGGTTTGCTGCCGAATCGCCAAAGACTATAAGGCCCAACGCAGGCGGGCAACATCCCGCGAGTTTCACTCCGTCACCGAACATATCCAATTTCTGGCCGAGATGCTGGAAGAATCGACAAACGGTGGGCGGGCGACGCGTGGGCTGGCCGCGGATCTTCGTTCGATCTTGAATGAACTGGGTGACGTCGACGGCGCGGATTGACCACCCAACTTGGATTCATGTTCAAGGCCGGTCATCGGCGGGAATCGTCCACGGCTCCGAGATTTTCGTTTTTCTTGGCCCTAATTCTTATCGCGCACGGCCGCCTGGCGAATCCTCGCACTCGTTTTTGGCATGGTTGTGATCACGTCCAGTAACCGTTGCCGTGCCGCCGCCGTTTGCCGCGTATCGTCCTCTTGCATAATCGCATTTTGTTCGAGGATGTCCGCGGCAACGTCAAACAGCCGACCATCCGAGTAAAGTTTGAATTGTTTATCCCGAGCGAATATGACCGGTCGCGGATAGCGCTGGCTGCCGGGACGCGGATTGTAATAACAATAGATGAATTGCCGGGGACGCGGATTGGCCGCACCTCTCAAAACCGGCGCAAACGAGATTCCGTCCAGAGTAACATCCGCCGGCAGTTTGCTGCCAGTTACGTCAGCCAGCGTCGGCAAGAAATCGCTCAGATCAATCAGATCGTGGCAAACGTGGCCGTGCCGGATCATGGCCGGCCAGCTAATCACCAGCGGCACATGTGTGCCGTCATCGATCGTGAGGCCCTTGCCTCCTTGCACGGAACGATCACCCAGCCGGGATCGAATGTTGCGATGCGTCCCGTTGTCAGCCAGGAACATCACGAGTGTATTGTCGCGAACACCCGATTTTTCCAGCTGCCCAATGATTCGCCCGACCAAAGTGTCAACATACTGGACCATGTCGACATAATTTTGCTTTTTGTTCTCGTTCGTTTTGTCGGCGCTGTGGGGCGTGGGCCGAAAAGGGCTGTGGGGCAAAATCATGGGGTAGTAAACGCAAAAGCGATTTCGTCGGTTTTCGTCGATGAATTGGCAAATGAATTCGGTACACATATCGGGACCGTACTGGTCCGCCTGTGATTTCTGATATTTGCCGTTCCTGACAAGTTTGGGATGCCAATAGCGCGGGCCCAATTGATCGACCTGCCACAAACAGTGCTCGTCAAATCCTGCCGCGTCTGGTGTTGTGCCCGCGCCAGCCAATTCGCCATAGTGTTCGGCACCCAACAACTGCCATTTACCGGCCACCGCAGTTTGGTAGCCAGCCTGCTGAAGCATATGCGCGAACGTTTTTTCCTTGCGCGGCAGAATGCTGAACGCGTAATAATTGCGAATGTTGGATTGTCCGGTCATCAATTTAATGCGGCTTGGCGTGCATAACGGGCAAGAGTGACAATTCGTAAATCGCAACCCGTTGGCCGCCAGCCGGTCGATGTTGGGCGTCTGGTACTCCTGGCTGCCGTAACAACCAAAGCACTCGCGGCCGGCGTCATCGGCCATGATGATCACGAGGTTTGGAGGATTCGTTTGAGCCGTGCGGTCGGCTCCTGGACTTGGTGAAGCCAGCAGAGAACTAATCAAGATGATCAGCGACAAGGCGAATCGCATGGCAATGGGAATCGTGACGAAGGTGGTCTCGGGCTTAATTACAGCGGTTTTAAGCCGACAACTTCAAAACCCGACCGGTACGACTTGTTGATCAACGATTCGGCATCGGCATCGTTGATCGCCGTCAGTTGCTCGGCGTCCCACATGATTTTTTCACCGCGGCGAAAAGCGACGATGCCCAGCAGTACGGTTTCGGTCAACGCGCCAGCGTAGTCAAAATTGCAGGTGGTCGGCGTGCCGTTCTTGCAGCCATCGACCCATTCCCGCCAGTGCCCAGGGGAATCGGGAATCGTCGGTTCCGGAGCTTTGAATTCCTCTGCTTTGTCCCGAGGCAGCAGTTGCCGCCGACCGTAATCCGCCGCCAGCATGCCGTTTTCGCCGACAAATAACACGCCCAGACCCCAGGAACTGAGCGAGTTGCCTTCGTGGTCCTTGGTTTCTTTGACCGGATCGAAATGCGCGTTTCCGTCCGACCAGTACAGGGTCAACGCGTCATGATGCGGCGTCTTGGGAAACTCGTATGTCGCTTTAACCCAGGCGGGTGTACCGTCCGGATGCAACTCCGGCCCTTCACTATGAACCGATGAGGGATGGCGCAATTGCATGGCCCAAAACGGCAAATCCATGATATGACAAGCCATGTCGCCAAACGTACCACTGCCGTACTCCCAAAAACGCCGCCAGTCCGCCGGATGAATATTGGGTGCGTATGGCCGTAGCCGCGCCGGACCCAGCCACAAATCCCATTTGACATGCGACGGTACCGGTTGGTCCCAACTGGCGAATCGACCGTTCGACCAGCCCTTGTTGCACCACGTGTAGATTTGGCTGATTTTTCCCAGCACGCCAGCCTGCACGATTTCCACGACGCGGCGATAGTTGGCCGACGCGTGGATCTGGGTTCCCATCTGGGTCTTCAAACGATTTTTGATGGCCAGGCTGGCTACCGCGCGCGCTTCGGCCACGGTATGAGTCAGTGGTTTTTCGCAATACACGTGTTTGCCCAGATCCAAGGCGACCGATGTGGCCGGTGCGTGAGTGTGGTCGGCAGTGGAAACGACCACGGCATCGATCTTGTTGTGTTCCGCTTCCAGCATTTTGCGATAGTCGCGGTACTGAACCGCTTGGGGAAAGGCCTCGGCAGCGCGGTTCAGGAAATTGGCGTCGATGTCGCACAGGGCCACGACATTTTCGCTGGT
>JBFILF010000086.1:0-14457 GCA_041599835.1 Pirellulaceae bacterium | reverse complement strand
GGTAAGGTGTTCCTGATTGGTAGATTTGGAAAAAAATAGTCGTCGCGCGAATACCGGAACTCGTTGACTGGTGGCGAGACGATATCGAAGACTGTTGATCAGGTACTGGTTGCGCTGTCGCCAGGTCAAATGCGAAATCGCTGCCCATTGCCAATACAGCCAATCTTTAAATGAAAGATCGATGTCCGGCCCCGGCTGATCGATGATCACCAGCAGTTCAACTTGCTGTCGATCGCGGATAAGTTGTTGAGCCATTTCCAACGCCACAATCGCACCCATGGAATGACCGCATAGCATATACGGACCTTGGATTCGGCAAGCCCGCAATGCCGTCAGATGCATGGTTGCTAATGCAGTAATGTTTCTGATTACGGGATCATCTGCCGTTGCGCCCACCGTCTGGAGACCAAAGATGCGTCGATCGCCACCCAGGTACGATGCAAGGCGCTTGTACGAATTGAGGCCCGCGCCGCCGCCATGAACGCAAAAAAGCGGCGTTTTATTCCCTCCGCCGCTTATCTCGATGGCCGAACTGGCGGCCGACGATCCAGGTTGGCGGCTATACGCACGCTGATACAACAGATCCTTCAGCTGCTGTCGTTTATCCTGAGTCGAGCTGAAATCAGACGTCACTCTGGTTCTTCTCTTGCGTCAGGCGGTTCAGTAACAAATCAACTTGTTCGTCCGATAGTTGATCAATTTTCTCCAGCAATGCGGCCGCCTCAGTTGAATCAATGGTCGCGAGCGACGGTTGATGGTCTTGTTCCGATCCGGACGTCGTTGCATCGGCAATCTGGGTCGACTCCGAAACAACTATTTTGACCAAAGCATCGACCGACGGATGATCCCAGACAAGCGTTGGCGGCAACCGAAGTGCAAACTGATTTTCGAGATCGCCGACCAACATGATTGCATTCACCGAATCCATGCCATAGTTGAGCAGATTTTCATCGGTGGCGATTTCTTCCGCCGGCAAATCCAGTTCGGCGGAAATCCACTTCACGATCCATTGTTGAATTGTCCGGCTATCGTTCGATTCAAATTCCACGTCAGTCACGCTTTACACTGGGTTCAAGATTGCCGTTTGGTTTGTGCCGATGTGATTTTCTCGTTCAGCAATTTCTTTAGTTTTCCACGTCTTTCCGCACTGTGGGACCCACGCTGGTCCATCGCATTTTCGGTGGCGAGATCTGGGCGCGCCGCTGCCGTGTCCTCCACCAACTCGGCCCGCAATTCCGGATCCAAAGCCTGGTCTTCACCCGCCAGTTGGTGCCGCAGATCTCCAATGTCGGTTTCGAAATCCCGGATCACGTGGTGAATGGCATCCAATTCCCGTGAAATGGCGCCCGATGCGGCGTTGTACATTGCCCGTTGGATCGTCTGATCCAATTGGTATTGGCACCAATCGTAGCTGGACCACGCCGTTGGTTGCGTCGCATGTTTGATAAATGACGCGAGGATCGCATCGACGGCAACGGTACCAATCAGGTAATCCGACCACAGACGTCGCTGTTCATTGGACAGATTCGGCCGTTGATCGCATCGCAACCTAATCTCGTGGTTCGCCTCCAAAAAGCGAGATTGGATCTGGGCAGCATCTCGCTGAAGCAGGCAACCGGCAACTCGTTCGGCATGATGTGGTTGGCCGATGTACCCAATGAGACTCTCATTGGCTCCCTCACCAATGCTCAACGCCCGCGCGTCGCGAAACAACCGCGGTATTTCGTTGTTTTCCATGTATCCGCGTCCACCCAGCAACTGCACGGCAAGGGCGGTTGTCTGATTGAAATAATCACTTGCCGCAACTTTTACCGCCATCATGAACAACGGGTCGATTTCCACGCCGGAATCCATTTCATCGGCCAACTGCCTGGAAACGGATTCGATGAGGGCAATCCGCGAGGCGATTTCCGATAAATGCCGGTGGGTGTTTGGATGGTTCGCCAGGCGGCCGGTGGAAATTTCTCGCGTCGCCGCGTAGCGATAAAGCAACTGGAGCGTGCGTTTCATGCCGCCCAGGCAAACAGCCGCCACATACAATCGTCCCACAAATAGCGCATCGTTGACGACATTCCATCCTTCGCCAGAGTTTCCAAGTAACTCGTTCTCAGAAACAGAGACTTGTTCGAGATGGAGGCTATTCTGCACGATGCCGCGCAAACCCATCGTCAGCGCTTCCTCACCAATTCGTAATCCCGTGCTCCCTTGCTGAACCAAAAAAGCTGACACGCCGCAACTGCCGCCTTCCGCATCAAATTCACGCGCGATGACCGTGATTACTTCGGCCCAAGAGGATCCGTTCCATCGTTTATCGCCCGTGATCGTCCAGTTTGCGGGACCGCAACGACGCGCCGCCGTACGAATCGCTCCCACGTTGGCGCCGGCCGCCGGCTCCGACAGTGCAAACGCCGCCAGGTGTCGTCCCGATGCCAAATCCGGCAAAAGCCGTTGCTGGACCTCTGGCCGGGCGAAATTGACAATCGGCCGGAGCCCGTTGGCGTTGCTGAGACAGACCAACGTCGCCAGCGAAACATCGACCGCCGAAAGTTGCTCCAGGATGCGCAACGTGCTGCTGTTATCCAGGCCCAATCCGCCAAAGCGCGTTGGCACCTGCAATCCAAAAATTCCCCGGTTGCCAAAATCCAGAATGATGTGGGGAGGAACCGACCGGCGCTGGTCCATTAGTAACGGATTAATCCGCGAACTCGCATACTCGCGGAGCCAACCAATAATCTCGTCCGCCTGCTCGTTCGAGGCAGGCCGTTTGTCCGCATTGTCAGACATGACAGCGATCTCCGGTCCGGGCGTGTCGGTCGAACCATTTGGGTTCTTTTCCCATGATCGTTTGTGGGCAAGTGGAGTCAATTGGTTCAGCAGGTAAGCCTGTCGACTGGCTTGCCGCCTGACTTTGCCGCTGGCCGTTTTGGGAATTGCCCCTCGCTTCAGCAGCATCAAATCAAACACATCCAGCTCGTGTTCGTCGGCGATTTGAACGACGACCTCAGAAATGACCTGGTCCAAGTCTTTGGCCGACGGATGTTTGCGGTTGATCTCTTGCAACACGACGAGTTTCTCGATTCCGTCCTGGCCTATCGAGAATGCAGCGCCGGTCTGTCCCCGAACGGCGGCATGAGTCCGTTGTACGGTCCATTCGATGTCCTGGGGATAATGATTGCTGCCGCGGATAATGATCAGATCTTTGAGGCGGCCCGTGACATATAACTGGCCGTCTCGGACAAACCCCAGGTCCCCGGTCCTCAAATACAGTTCATCATCGTCACACAGTTTCGCCTTGAAGGTCCGCTCGGTCTCGGCCGATCGATTCCAGTAGCCGCGGGCCACGGCCGGATCGCTGACCCAGATTTCGCCCACCGTGCCGTCAGCCACCCGCTCGCTCGTATCCGGATCAACAATGGCTAACTTGGTTTCGGCGTAAGCCTTTCCACAAGAAACAACCGTTCGTACGTGACTGTCGCCATCGCGGGCCTCGACCGCGCGGTTTTGTTCCAATTCATCCGGGTCGAGACGAACAGCGGTCGCCGGTTGATTAAGACCACAAAACGTCACCATCAATGTGGCTTCGCCCAGACCAAATGCGGGGCAGAACGTGTTCCAATGAAATCCGCACGGGGCAAACCGCTCGTGAAATGCATTCATCACCTGAAAGTTGATGGGCTCTGCGGCAATTCCTGCGGCGCGCCACGATCGCAGGTCGATGCCGTCCAGCTGATCGGACGGTATTCTTCGCAAGCAATGTTCGTAGGCAAACGTCGGACCCTGGCTGTGTGTCGCTTGAAAACGCGTGATCGCTTCGAGCCAGTTGTTGGGCCGCTTGATGAACGAGAACGGGGAAAACAAATAACAGGGCGTGCCGTTGAACATTGGCTCGACCAGGCCCTCGACCAGCCCCCAGTCATGAAAATTCGGCATCCAGGTGACCGAGACGGATTGCTCATCGTACTCACAGGTTTGTTGTAGATACCTGGCGTGATACATCAGGTTGCCGTGGCTGATCTCAATTCCTTTCGGGTCGCCAATCGAGCCCGATGTGTACTGCAAGTACGCCAAATCATCCGCTTTCGCGTTTACAGCTTTCCAATCGTCACCCCGTTCATTTGGTATTACATCTGTTTCCAGCCACGCTATCGGCAGGTTTTGTTGGAAAGATGGACCGGCCATCGACGCCAGTGGGTTCGATGCTTCCGCCAAAACCAAAGCCGCATCGCAATCGCCAATGATTCGCTGCAACCGCGGAAGCGAGCGTTTCCTGCGGCTGGCATCTGGCGGTGGCGCAGGTACCGCAATGGCTCCCGCATACAGGCAGCCCAAAAAAGCGCTGACAAATTCAATCCCGGAAGGGTACAAAAGCAACGCGCGACGTCCCGCCATATTTCTTGACTGAAGTTCCGCAGCAACGGCCCGAGCGCGCTGATCCAGTTCTTGAAAAGAAATGTGCGCTGCAGACTGTTTGCCGTCGCGCAAAAACGTAAAAGCAACCGACTCGCTTTTTTGCGACGCCGCATGCGCTTGCATGATGTCGATTAGAGTTTCCGGCATTTGAGAAGTACGATTTTGTTTTGGGCGGGATTTATCGTCGCGGGTTGAAAATTGCCCGGTTACACCGGTTGCCCGGTGGCTTTGACACCAACGCAAAAATTGTCCGAGGGCGCAATCAACGTCCCGTGTCTGACAGGTCGCACCGGCCCATCGGAGACCGGGTCCATTTCCAGTCGCTGCAGCAACTCCACGATCATGGTCTTCATCGTGATCGTGGCCAGTCGGGCACCGGGACAGCGGCGGTGACCTCCGCCAAATGGAAAATACTCGTAACTTTGGTAGGAACGTTGCAAAAAGCGGGAGGGCTTAAATTGATTGGGTTCAGCATACAGCCTCTTGTCGTGATGTACCAAGTAGGTGCACGGCACCAGCGTTATTCCAGCCGGGTATATCCAACCCGCAATGTCAACGCCTTGAAGCAGTTTGCGCCCCGAAGGCGTTGTGACCACCGGGTACATCCGCAGTGATTCCAGGCAAGTGGCGTGTAAGTAGCTATCGTTGTTGAGAACCAGTTCGTTGACGTCCGCGGCAGCTGTTATTTCATCCAGCAACCGCTGTTTGACACGACGATGTTGCAGAATCCAATACATTGCCCAAGTGGTCGCGATGGCCGATGGGTCCACTCCTGCAACCAACATCGTAAATACGTGGTCCTGGATTTGACGGTCGGGCAACTGGCCCCCTCGTTCATCGCGGTGAAACACCATGCGGTCGAATACACTGCGATCGTCTACATTATTGTCGGGCGGCTGCATTCGGGTGCGGCGTATTTCGGCCGCAAGCAACTCTCGAAGGGCGGCATGTCGTTTGGCAAATCGGGCCCACGGACTCCACGTCCCGTAGTCTTTGATGATGTGATCGGAAAACATCCTTTGCAACAATCCGCGGATGTCGGATTGTCTTTCGCGGAACAGAACAGCGAGTATTATCTCGAAAGCTACCCCATGAACGAAGCGGCGAACGTTGACAATGTTTCCGCTTGCCTCCGCCTCAACGTGTCGCCGGAGGACTGTTCGAATGGCCGACAGCCAGCGCGGGCTGTTGCTGGCCTGGAATTCTTGTGCGAGCAACCTTCGCTGAGCCGCATGCTCGTCGCCGTCCAGCACGAGGATCGACCGGTCCCCCATGACATGACGGTAATGTTCGTTGAATTTGCCACATTTGTAGGTGTCGGCGGGTAGAGCGAAAATTTGGCGAACGGCTTGGGGATCGCAAAACAGCACCGTCGCACCCAGCGACCCAAATTGAAGAGTGAACTGGTCACCAAACGTATTCCTGCATTCCGTCCAGAATTCAATCGGCCTCTCAATCCAGGCTTTCGCCTGATCCCAGGCGGAAAGGTCGGGGCCGGGAGGAAGGGCCCGATCACTGGAAAGGGAGGCGTCGGACATATGCGGTCCATTCAATCGACGAGCGGGAAATGGGGTTCGAAGCTTCCAGTCTAGAGAAGCACCACAAGAATTCTAATAAAAATCAAGCCGACGGTGATAAAGGCAAAGATCGCGCAAGCGCATCGCTAAATAGACCAATATGGCCAAATCCAGGGCGCCCGGGATCTCCCCGAAATTTGACAAGTGCCGTCGCGCCCTCCAAATTTATTGGCGGCGTTGAATTTGCGGTATTGATTTGTGGTGCCCTACCAATGAAAATTCTTACGGCGGATTTTCAGGTCTGACTTGGCGGATGGACCTCGAAACTGAGGCAGAATTCAAGAAGTAAATTCTATGTGTGCGGATCGGCGCGCAATTTCCGCACTTGAAAGGGCCAAGCGAGTGCTTGCAGAGATTAATTCTCCGGCTAGTCGAGAAGCAGCGATTCGCAAAGCGATGCAGTTGGGCATGCCCCTTTCAGATATTGAGCGTTATTTGGACTGGCTGGACAACCTACCTCGTTCCGAGTCATCAAAGCCCGAGTCAGAAAACGAGGCTTAGTCGTCTGAGCTTAACGTGACGTTGGCCAAAATGCCCTGATTGCACCCATCTCGCTTCGAATGGCTGTTTTCAACGGAATGGACGCCCTAGTGTTGGCCCAATGGCGTCAATGAGCCAATCCAAACGACTCAAGTTTTTTCCAGACAATTCTCCAGTACAATGCTGCTGTCGCCAGTTTTGGTTGTCTGACCCGGCATTTACAAGTAGGATGTTTGTTTCTGTTAGTCTCGTCCCCGCAATGGGGATACGACACGTGAGAATCACGTGATTGTCCCTAATCCCACCTCGACCGCACCTTAGTTAGCGCCCACGTCAATTGGTGTTCCTGTAATCTGTTTTTAATCTGTTTTCTCAGATTAACCGATTGCATGTCACCCACGAGAACGGAGTGCGCGCTAACAAACCTCTCTCTCCAATTTCTTTTCGATGCCGAAACAAAAACCACTGAAAAAGCGTCAGCGATCTCGGCGCAACTCGAGGGCGGGCACGACCCGCCGCGAGAGCATCAGAAAGCGCGTCCACGAACAAGACGTGAGAAATGCCAAACCGGTGGCGGCTCCATCACAGCAATCCATATCCAAACCGGTTTGGATGGCAATGCTGATCATCATTTCATTGGTCTTTTTGTGGTCGTACTGGCCCATTTTTTCGGAACTCGTGCAAGAGTGGATTCACGTTCCAGATTACTCGCATGGCTTTCTGGTCCTGCCTTTGGCAGCTGGGTATCTGTGGATGACGCGCGATCGCTTTACTGGCATTGGTCGCAGCATTTGCTGGGGCGGGTTGAGTCTGATATTGATTGCCAGCGCGCTGCGAGTGACCGGTGCCTATTTTTACTTGGACGCGCTTCATGGATGGTCGATACCGGTTTGGATCGGTGGCGCGGTGTGGATGTTTTTCGGCTGGTCGACATTTTGTTGGTCGCTGCCAGCCGTTGCTTTCCTGATATTCATGGTGCCGCTGCCGTATACGGTGGAGATCATGATGGCCCGACCGTTGCAGGCGGTGTCGACGCAAATCAGCTTGTTCGTGCTGCAGTGTTTAGGTCAGCCAGCGGTTGCGTCGGGGACAACCATCGTTTTGGGCACGCATACGCTGGAAATCGAGCGGGCTTGCTCGGGCTTGCGTGTCTTTTTTGGCATGACCGCCATGGCGTACGCATTTATGATTCTGTTCAAGCGCCCTTGGTGGACAAAGCTGATGCTGGTCGTATCCATTGTGCCAATTACCTTGCTCGCCAATTCCGTGCGAATTGTAGGTACGGGCATGCTGCATCAATTGGGGTCAACGGAGGCGGCCAAGTGGATTGGCCATGATTTGGCGGGCCTGATCATGATCCCTTTGGCCGTGGCGTTTTTCGCCTTAACGCTGACTTACCTGGATAAGCTGTTTCCGCCCAAAACCGTTGATATCGGCAACCTCGTTCGCCAACAAATGGACGAACGGCAATCTGCCGGATAATGAGATTTCGTTTGAATTCCTGTTCTGATTTTGATGAATAACTGATCATGAATACCGCCTCTCATCGATTACACAATTCTCAAGCCGAGACGATCTCAATTGTGAAAACCGCTTTGCGTCGTTGGGGTGTGCTGGCGTTTTTTCTGGGAGTGCTGTCAGCCGGGGGAGGCATCGCAGCGACGCTCTTGCTTTGGGAACCCGTCTACGATGCCAAGCAATTTGTCAGGATCAGACAGAATCGCGAATTTGCTGATATCCTGGATGACCAGAATAACAAGATCGACCCCAAGAGTGTATTGGCACCGGTCAAAAGCGAACCATTGTTGAATCGAGTCTTGCTGATCGAGGATGTACGGAAACATCCCGAAATCGATCTGAATCAATTGACGCGGATGGTGCGCTATGAACCCTCCGGTGGCGAGTATTACGCGATCATTTGTCGGCACCGCTCGCCCGAATTTGCGGCACTCGTAGTCAATCATGTCACGCATGCGTTTGTCGACGACGATAAGGCGTATCGAGATTCCAGTCTCGCCAAGTTGAATGAGACGGTCGCCGAGGAGGTGGTCCAGGCGGAACTCGACATCAAGAACATCGCCCAACAGCTTGCGGATCTCAATGCACAGCGGATTATTTCCAGCGCTATCGATAAACAACCGATCGACCCCAACGGAGAATTGTTGGCCGAAATGCTGAAAACTCGTTTTAACCGGCAACTGGAAAAAAAGCAGTTAAGCAACGAATTGCAAAATCTGCAGCAATCACTGGCCACCACCAACATCCAGGTTGACGAAACAAGCATCGTGCCGCTCGTGAAACAATCGTCGCAGCTGCTCGGTATTGATCAGGAGTTGCAGGCCCTGAAAGGTCAACGACGACAACTTCTCCAGCTCGGTGACAATCATCCCGACGTTCGGGCCATTCAAATTCAAATCGACCAAAAACAACAGAATCGAGACCAAACGTTTAACTTGCTGCTGGAGGCAAGAAAAACGGCGCTGCTGGAGGAGCGAAAACGCGAATTCGAAAACGAAATGGCCGACTCGATCCAGGAAATTGAGCGACGCATCGCCCGCATCGACCTGGAAATCGTTGATATCGATCGGCAGGTCGAAAAGCTGTCTCAGGAATTGCGAAACACCAACCGGTTGGATTTCGAATTCGACCAACTGCTCATGAAACAGCAGCGGGCATTTGAGAATCTGGATCGCTGGTTGGCGCGCCAGGATCGCATCGACTCCAAGGACATGTCGCTATATCAGGTAGCGATTACGGGCCAGGATCCCGTCACGCCGCCCACGGAGCCAGTCGAAGTCTACCCATGGAAATTGCTGGGGTTGGTGACGGCAGGCGGGCTGTTATTTCCGTTCGCGTTGGCAGTCGCTTGGGAATTTCGATTGCGCCGCATTAGCAGTCCGGAACAAATAAAACTGCATTGCACGGCTGAGTTACTCGGTGAAGTGGCCAATTTGCCAAGCTACATCGGGCGGCCCAAGCTGCTGAGTTCCAGGCGGGTCACTAAGCAGCTGCGGCTATACGAGGAGAGCGTTGACAATCTGAGCGCGATCCTGGTCCATACCGCTGGCAGAAAACCACAAATCCTGTCGGTTACCAGCGCGGCCAGCAACGAGGGAAAAACGACGCTCGCATCCCAATTGGCAATCAGTGCCGCCCGTTCCAACCGTGGAAAGACACTGTTGATTGACGCGGATTTGCGCGCGCCCAGCCTGCATCGCCTATTCGAGGCCACGTTGGATGTCGGATTGGCCGATGTCCTGGCGCAATCGGAATCCTTGGTTAATGCGGTTGCCAAAACGCGAATCGACAACCTGTATGTAATGACCGCCGGAAAATTGCGGTCTGCCCCGCGACGATATTTTTCGGATGAACAATGGGAAAACCTGCTCAGCGAAGCCCGCCTGCAGTACGACCAAATCATTGTCGATACGCCACCCGTGTTGGCGGCCAGCGAATCACTGGCTGTATCCAAGGAATGCGACTGTACGCTGATTTGCGTGTTACGAGACGTGAGCCGGTCCGATTCCGTCAAACGGGCCCACGACCGCCTGGTGGCGGCCGACGTGAACGTGTTGGGATGTGTGTTTGGTGGAGTTCCGCAAAACGAATATTTCAGCAGATATGGCAGCTACCACTACAATCTGGCCTAGTCGATGTTGAGAACCCTACAACCGTCGCGATGAAACAAAACGATCAACCACAAAAGTACACGGTCAATGTCACATTGCTGGTGGTGACCGCGATGATTTTAATCATCAGTGTTCCCGCTATTTATTTTTGGCACGCTCGATCTGTTTCCAAATTGTCCGAGTCATTCTTAACCCAGGCTCAAGCGCTCGTTGAACAAGCGGATCAACAGCAGCAAGCGGAACAGTTGGACGAGGCGGCAGCCAACCTGCATCGTGCAGTGGAACTTTTGTGGCAATATCGCCGTGTCAAACCCGATGACGGGTCCGCCGCAGTGCTGCTGGCAAGAACTTACGAGCGCTCGCCGCAGGGAATAGACAATTCGCGCCGCGCGGCCGAATTGTATGCCGACGCGATCGTTCTCGCCTCAGGCCCGGAACGAAATGAATTGCGAATGCGTTTCGCCGAAATCCTGTTGCAATTGGACAATTACGCGGAAGCGGAAGCGGCGATTCGCGAGATCATGGCGGATACACATGTCGACGACGCAGATAGTTCGTCAATTGAGAAGGGCACGTCACGATTGCTCGCATTGGCCATGTTTGGACAGGTGGAAAGCGGCTCGTGGACCAGCGAACGACAGGATGACGAAATCGGTTCCGCCCTGGTCAAGGCGATTCAACTAAATCCTGCCGACACCCGTTTGCCAACCATTCTAGGTTCGATTTATCGCGAATCCGACCTGCACCAATATCTGGATGAATCGCAGCGCCAGGAATTGGTCGAACGCGATATCAGCCACGCTCAAAAAGCGGATGAAATTTTGGACTCGATGGTGAATCGGAACCGGGAATTGGCTCAGGCATACGTGGCAAGGCACCGCTACCGACAGCAATACGGGATCGATGGTGCCGGCGAGGATATCCAGCGGGCGGTGGAATGGGCTCCCGAAGATCCGGAAATTAATTTTCTGCAAGGCGAGTATCGCCTGGGAATATTCCAAACCCAACCGCGCCCTGCGGATGAGTCTGCGGAAGCGCTAAGTGACCAACAGCGCGAGTTACTGGTACAAACGGAGGCCAACTTTCAAACGTGTGTTCAACAGGATTCCAACTTGAATCCACTGGTTTACCTGGATGCCTGCCGCTATCTGGGTACAGTGCAACGTCTGCTGGGAAACGGCGACGACGCGATCGCCACATGGCAACAGGCATTGACCGGATTCTTGCCGTCAGTCGGGGACGTGAACCTCGATGAATACGCCCCCATCCTGGCCGAACTTTACCAGTCGCTGGTCAGCCAGCTTGTCGCGCGGGAGCGTCTCGACGAGGCCACCCGGCAGTTGTCCGCCATGGGAGAATTCATCGACAGCTATTCCATTCGATCCAACGATCCACAAGCTTTGTTTGAACTGGTTCAGACGAAACAACACTTGTCGGGCGTGTTGAGTTTCCAACAAGGGGCTTACGGCACCGCGATTGACGTGTTGGAGCAAACCCTAACAGATCAGCGCCAACGCTCCAGTCGCCGCACATTCGACGTCATTCGCACACTTGGGCAGATTTATCTTCAGCTGGAGCAGCCCTCACGCGCCGCGAACATTTACCAAAACGCCGTGCGGATTGATCGCACCAACCGTGAATTCCGCCTTCTGCTCAGTCAAGCGAGAATGGATGCGGGCCAGTACGAGATGGCCGCGCAGGCCTTGGAGCCGCTGGCTAGGTCCACCGATTCGGCGCCACGGTGGCTGGATCTGGCCGACATGTATTATCGCCTGGAATCCAGTCGACCGCGCTCCATGCAAAACTGGAACGCTTTCCAAAGTGCGTTACAACGCGCCAGGGAATTGAATGCTGAACAGCCCATCGAGGAGCCCTGGCGCTTGGAGACATTGGATTTAAATGCTCAACTGGCCCAAGCTGCGAGCTCGCCTGTTGGAATTGCTTCTGGCGACAGCTCTAGGTTCGAATCGGTTCTGAGCGACCTGGCGAACCAAGCCTCCGATAATCCGCAACTCATCCGGCAGCTGGTGACTCTGCATTACCGCATTGGTCAGATCGATGAGGCAATGCGGCTGCTTGACCGCTACGAATCGTTGGCAGGTGACGTTGCCGAACGCTATTTGTTCCGTGCTGACTTGTTGGCCAGCCAAAAGGAATACGCAGCTGCCGCAGAAACTCTTGCCAATGGCTTGTCGCGCGTTGCGCCAGACGAACGACTTCCGATTCAGCTGGCTCAAGTCGCTCTCAAGTTGAACCAGGCCGATTTTACCGCGGCCATCTCCCAGCTGGAAAAACTCGCTACCAAACCATCCGTCACCCCGGCATTGATATTGCAATTGGCCGAGTTGAGCATTCAGTTGCCAGACCAGATCAGCAGTCAGCCCAGCAGCTGGGAAAGCGAATTGTCCCGGATCGAGGGACCCAATGGACCATACGCCAACTACTTTGCTGCCCAGCGCGCTATCCTCGATTTCGAGGCAACTCAGGACCACGACGAACGCGAGCGAGCATTACAACGGGCCGAGATGTTGTGTCAAGAAGCGCTTCGCGTGTGGCCCGATTGGCCCGCGCCAAATTCGCTGAACGGGCAAATTTTTGAACTGCGCAGCCTATGGACGTCACAACAGGCCCGTGCACAAGGCATATCTCAGCGCGACCTATTGGCCGAACTGCGCGACAAGGCCATCCGCGCCTACCGCCGCGCATTCGAACTCGGGGAACGTCGACGGCGGATTCTATACAGATTGAGCGCATTAGAAATTGGCGCATCAGCAACACCCGAGTTGCTTGCACAACTGGATCGACAGACCGTGGCGGGTGATCCAACCCTGTCCAGCATGCAATTGGCAGTCGACATCGCCAATAACGATTTGGACAACGCCCGCCAACTGGCCCAGCAAGCTACCGAGTTGCGGCCAGTCGACCCCACCGCCTGGATTTCGCGGGCGCGTGTCGAGTTGAGGTTGGGCGACATCGACAATTTCGAGAAGTCGTTGGCAAAATCACGCGACTTGGCCGGCCCCAGTCCGAATCCGCAACGCAACTTGCTGGGAATCTTCACGCTGTACGTAACGGCGAACCAGTATTCGCCCGATGCCGATGCAGTCCAACGGTGGCAACAGGCGGCCCGTCATCTTGTGCCGGAGATCCTGCAACTCAGCGACGATCAAGACAAATCGTTGCTGCACGCTGAAATGCTGGACGCATTGGGAGACAACGGTGCGGCTCGGCTGTTTCTGGAGGCTGAACAAGACCGCTCCGAGAACACCCAGGTCCTAGAGCGCTCGCTGAGGTATTTCCGCACACATGATTTGCCAACAATCAACTGTTTGGATGAAGCCATTCGCATCGCCACGAAGCTTGTCAGTTTGCAGCCGACTCATGGCCCATACCGCCAGCAGTTGGCGGATTTGCTTCGCCGCCGTGGAGGAATCGGCGATTGGCAACAGATTGAAGATCTGCTGGCAAACGAAGAACTGAAACAAACGTCCGAAGACGATCAGCGATTCCTGGCCATTATGTTGCTAATGAAGCGCGACGTCTCCAACTCCGAGCGCCTGGAAAACTTGCAACAGGCGCTGTCGATGGTGAAGGACGGAGACAGCACACTCGACCAAATTCTGATCGGTCAACTCCATCACGCCTGGTCAAAACTGCTCACCGGGGAGGACGAGATTCAACAGCGCGAAAGCGTGCTGGAACAGGCCAAAGAACATTTTGTTCGTGCGGCGGAGTTACCTGGCGCGACTGCGCAACATTTGTTTGCAGTCGCCGACTTTTTCATTCAGTTGCAAGACTGGCAGGCCGCTGAGAAATACATTCGGCAGCTTCGTTCCTTACTCGGTGAGTCCGTTTTGCGCCGGGCACCGGTCGTGGGCTTGACAGCTCGTGTCATGAAGCAAAGCGGAAGTGCTGATTCTGAGGCAGTCATCGAATTCGTCGAGAATTTCGGCCGGCAAATCGACGTGGCTAGCCAAAGTCTTCCCAAAAACACCCGCGCCCGAGTGTTCCAGGAAATCGCTAACATTCTCGAATCCGTGGACGCTCGTCCACAAGCAGTGGTTTGGCGCGAAAAAGCCGTAAATCAGGATCCCCGCAATCGTTTGCGGTTGGGCTTTACCTTGGCTTCCAGCGGCATGCTGGATCAATCGCTCGAGCAATTCATCCAGGGATATCAGGAAACCAATTTACCGATTTACGTGTACGCAATCACCGATCTGCTGATGCGACCAGACTGCAAGCCCCGGCATTTTCAGACCGCTGACACGATTTTCGACACTGCGATTCAAACGAATCCCAATGATGTCAAGTTGCTGGTGGGCATCGGAAACGTGCGATTCGCCGGTGAAAATCGCATCGAT
>JBFILF010000085.1:0-14720 GCA_041599835.1 Pirellulaceae bacterium | reverse complement strand
GTGTACCTGGCCAGCTACTCAAAACTGGTTGCCGACCTGTATTTTCGGATGGCGGTTTCCATGTGTCGACTTTGCCGCGTTCGACCGTCGATGCTGTTGCATCCGACGGATTTTTTGGATGTGACCGACGCTCCACAAATGTCGTTTTTCCCCGCCATGAAATTGTCCGCTCGCGTCAAGGTGGCGATATTGCATCGATGCCTGGATCGCCTCGAGCAGTTCTGGGATCTGGTTCCGATACGGGTATACGCCAACGAATGCCGCAAACAGGAACTTGCCAGTCATAATCTGGTACCAACCAATATGGCGACGGAATAAGGTCTCTGCCCAAGATGACCCGGCCACGCATCATCTGGTGGTAACCGTTTGCAGAAACAGTTCTTGATCGGTCAAGTTGGCCAGCGCCAGATCAGGTTTCTCAGCCGCCAGCTGCTGAAACGACATACCACCCGTGGCGACGGCAATCACGCGGGCGCCGATCGAACGCGCGCAGCGAATATCGTGAATCGTGTCTCCAATGACCCACACGTCTTTCGGCGGAACATGTTTTCCGTGGAACTCGACACATTGCTCGTAAGCAAACTCGGCCACCGCATTTCGCTCGGCATGCCAGTCGCCGAACCCGCCAAATTCGAAGTACCCATGCAACTCAAAGTGGGTCAATTTGATGTCGGCTGCCGCCTGGCAATTGCCGGTCAGCAATCCAATTGACACATCATCGTGGCCCCGCAACCGCTGCAGCAACTGGACGACGCCCGGCATCAATTGGCCCTCGCATTCGGTGATGCTGGCCGCCAGATATTGGTGATAAACGTGGCAAAACGCCGCGTGGGATTCCGTCGTATGTTCCAAGTTATGGGCTTCGAACAGGTCGCGGATGATGGCAAAGTCCGTTCGGCCCAGCACGTCGAGCTGCGGCAAGTCGGTCAGCTGGTAGACGTCTCGCATTGCTTGCTGCATCGCCACCCGGCCGGCGCCGCCGGTCAGCAGCAGGGTGCCATCAATATCAAACAAAAAAACGGTCATGCAACAGAATCTGCTTTGTTTTGTCGACTAGCAAAGTCTACGGCGAGTCCGTCTTTCCGGCCAGCGGCGGCACCCGCGCACACGGCGCATACAAAAATTTGACAATCGCGGGGCCCAAGTTCACGTATTCGAATAGCCGACTTTCAACTATAAATTGGCAAATTCTCTGCGAATTGGGCCCGCACCGCCAATTCGAGCTTTGCCCGCCCCGGCCCGTACCCCGTTCGTCTCCCCTTACCCTGGAAACTTTGCATGTCGATCGATTCTGTTCCCGTGAGCAACCCGCCTTCGCCGAGCGGCGTTTCAAGCATCGTGCCGCCGCCCCACAACCGTGTTCAAATTGCTGACGGTGAAGCGCAACTTGCGTCATCGGTGTCGCAGGACGAATCGTTACCCGTGGCTTCCACGTCGCAAAAAGTCTCCATGAGCCTGGCGGTGGTTTTGCCGTTTATCGGTTTGCTGGCGGCGATCGTGTTGTTGTGGCAGTTCGGATGGATGGGTTGGCAATACCTGGCATTGTTGGTCCTAGGCCATGTGATCACGGGCATGGGAATTACGATTGGATTTCATCGATTGTTGGCGCACCGGTCGTTTGAAACGTATCGCCCAGTACGGGCGTTCTGGATGATGATGGGCGCGCTCTCGGTGCAGGGATCACCGATCGTTTGGTGTGCGATTCACCGACGACATCACGGTTGCAGCGATCAGCACGGAGATCCGCATTCGCCGAACCTGCATGGCAGCGGCTTGCGTGGGATGTTGCATGGCTTATGGCATGGTCAAGTCGGCTGGCTGTTTACGGGATTCTGGTCGGCGCCGGATTTCGAGCGTTACGTTCCGGACTTGATGCGTGAAAAGTGGCTGGTGCGAATCGACAAGGGATATTATTGGTTTGTGGTGGCCAGTCTGGCGATTCCCGCGGCCATCGGATTCTGGATCGGAGGGGGTTGGTTCGGCGCGCTGTTGGGATTTCTGTGGGGCGGTTTGGCAAGAATATTTATGACTCATCACATCACGTGGTCTATCAATTCGGTTTGCCACGTGTTTGGACGGCGCCCTTTCGAAGCCGGGGATCATTCGACAAACAACTTGTTGTGCGCGCTGCTGGGATTTGGTGAAGGTTGGCACAACAATCACCACGCGTTTCCGAATTCCGCGCGTCACGGGCTTCAGTGGTGGCAATTGGACACCAGCTGGTGGGTCATCCGCGGCATGCAATTGTGCGGACTGGCCTGGAACGTCAAGTTGCCGACGAAGCGGGCCATGGCTTCCAAGCGTCGCGCAGCGTAGCCCGTCCTGATGCAGCGATCTCTGCGCCGCGATGGCTGACGTCGCTAGACTTCAGAATTAGCTAATCCGGAACTATTGGCGCCCAACTGCGCGGACTTAATCGCGCTGTCCCAATCCTTCGAACAACGGGCGGATGATCTGCAAGGCGTCCCGATGCAAGTTTCCGTTGGTGGCCAGGACACTGGATTTCTCCACGAGCAACACATTACCGTCGCATTGGCTCACGGAACCGCCGGCTTCGGTAACGAACAGCGCGCCGGCCGCAAAATCCCACGGTGCCAGTTCAAATTCAAAGTAGGCGCCGAACTGGCCGCAACCGACTTGGCACAGATCCAACGACGCCGTGCCCATACGACGGATCCCGTGGATCTGGGCTTCAAACAGTTTTTCCAAGGTCCCCAGCGTCGCTCGCATCTGTTTACCGCGGTCATAGTAAAACCCCACGCCGACCAATACTTCTTTCAACGATGCCGATTCGGTAACGTGGGCAGGTTGCCCGTTGACCCAAGCTCCTTGGGATTTTCCGGCGACAAACCAATCTCCCGTTGACGGCTGGTGCACAAGACCCAATTCAGGTTGGCCGTTGCGGTAGTAAGCAACGGAGACGGCAAAGTGCGGGATGCCGTGGACAAAATTGTTTGTGCCGTCCAGCGGATCCACGATCCACAAGTGTTCCGAATCCGAATGCTGATGATTGGACTCTTCCGCCAAAATGGCGTGCGTGGGAAAATGCTCGCGAATGCATGCCGTAATCAGAGCTTCGGATTTTAAATCCGGTTCGGAGACCAGGTTGTAACTGGATTTGTGGCTGACTGGGTACGACTTTCCAAAGTACGACATCAGCAACTGGCCTGCTTGTCCAGCGGCCTGTTGGGCGACGGGCAGTTCGTTGCTTTCGAACACCGGCTGCGTTTCGGGAGAAAGGATGCGTGCGACAACTGTGCCGATTGTCAACCATTCGCTGCCACAAAAAAAGCCCGGCGATCTGCATCGCCGAGCTTTGGCGCAAAGGTAGACTGATTTACAAGACCGAAAAGTAGCAGTCGGCGGCAAAATCGAACGATTCTTCGGACATCAATACAGGCAGTTTGTTGTAATTGCAATAATTGCGAATCTGCAGCAACAAGTCGCGCGGCTGGCAGTTTCTGAACGGCCGATTCGTCGGCTCGTAATGTTTTGTGATCAAGTATTGCACCGATTTCTCGCAATACGGCACGTCGAGGATTTTGCACATAATCCCGAACAGCTTGACAAAGTTTTCGCGCGAGGGATCGGGCACCTCAATTTTGTAAGGAATACGTCGCATGAATGCGTCGTCGACCAGGTCGCGCGGTTCCAGGTTGGTCGAGAAGATGACCAGCTGATCGAACGGCACCTGGATTTTCTTGCCGCTGGACAAGTTCAAAAAGTCATATCGTTTTTCCAACGGCACGATCCAACGATTGAGAAGTTCATCGACGCGCATTTTTTGGCGGCCGAAGTCATCGATCACCAAAATGCCGCAATTACTCTTCAGCTGTACCGGTGCCTCGCTGATTCCCGTATCGGAATTAAAGGTGATTTCCAGATGTTCCATCGTCAATTCACCACCGACCACGATCGTAGGTCGTTTGATGCGAATCCAGCGTTGGTCGATGTTGTCGTCTTTGATCAATTGGTCCGATTCTTCCAGTGGTGCCACTTCATGGCTCATCGGATCGAACAGCCTGATGATCTCGCCGTCTACCGCCAACGCGCGGGGGATCCAGATATACGGGCCAAATGATTTACACACGCGCTCGGCGATACTGGTTTTGCCGTTACCGGGATATCCGTACAGGAACATTCCGCGTCCGGAGCTGATGGCCGGTCCCAGCCGGGCCAGCATGCTTTCTTCGATCAACAGATCGTTGAACGACTGTTGAAGGACGTCTTTCGTCGGGTACGAACCTTCGATCGATTGGGCCTTAACGCTGCGAATATATTCGTGCAGGCAAACCGGGGCCGAGCCAAAATACGTGCAGCTCTGTGAATACGACCGAGCTTTGGCCGCACCTTTTTCGGTCAGCCGGCAAATGTAGTCATTCAGCGACGCCTGCCCGACGTACGCAAGGGATTGCTCATTTTTCAGCTTGTGCAAAAACTTTTCAATCAGGATGAACGGCAGCCTGATCTGTTCGGCGATCTGCCGGCCGGACGATTCGGCTTTGGACAACAGGAATTTCAGCACAAGTTCTTCCACTTGGCCTTCACTCAATTTTGCTTCTCGAAACGAATTGGGTGCCGTGGGAATAAATTCTTTCCGCCTGGGCTCTACGGTTTGTGGTTCTGGAGCGGATGGCTTGGCCGGCGGCGCGGTGGTCGGCGCAATGACTTGTTCGATTTCTTCGCGCGCAGGTGGTTTCGGGGGCGCGGCCACCTGACCGCCTTGTGCGATTGAGTTGATTCGCGCCAACAACAGATCCAGTTTTTCGTCCGGATTGGCTTGTTGCTCTCGAAGTTGGGTGGGATCGTTAGTCATCAGTTTGCTCTTTTGGGCATTCAACCAGGAACAAGCTTCGTTTGTGAAACTGACGGTAAATCGTGTATTTCGGATGGTATGTCCGTGAAAAAACTAGGTTACGGCGAATACTCTGTCAAAACGCCGGCGGCAGTTAAAGTTGGATTTCATAAAACAGAAGCTGCTTAGCATGAATCGATTTTCGACTTCGCCGATACAATTGGTCTAATCCGCCCAATGTGCAGTCGGACACCGTTTTCGCCTCAGTCTGAATCGCTAAAATCGGCAATGCAATTCAACCTGCCGAATAAGGAAAAGGACCCACAAAATGTTGTTCATCGAACTGCGCTTCGTCCGCGCCAACGCTTGGCTGAACGGCTTAGCCGTCTGCCTGCTATCGGTCAACGTTGCGGCGGGCCAACCGGCCAGCCCATCCGTACAGGACGACGCCGAGTCGCAAATTCATGAATTGCTCCGACAGCAAGCCCAACATTGGAATGCCGGCAACATCGAGGGATTCATGGAGACGTATTGGCAGTCGCCTCAGCTGACGTTCAGCTCCGGCGGACAGACAACTCGCGGATGGCAGGCGACCTTGGATCGGTACCGGCAAAAATACTCGACAAAAGAACAAATGGGATTCCTCAAATTTGACAATTTTGAATTCACGCGTTTGGGGCCCGACGCGGCTTTGGTGTTGGGCTCTTGGCACCTGACGCGAAAGGATGACGCGCCCCAAGGTCGCTTTAGCCTGATCTTCAAGCGGATTGAGGGTGACTGGAAAATCATTCATGACCACACGTCATCGCCGCAAGAATGATGATTGCACCCGCTGGTTGATACAGGGCGGCAAAGGCGCTGGAATGAAACTGGAGCGACAAAAATCGAGTATTTCCTGGTGGGAATCAAACCGGTCGCCGGCGAATCCAATCAAACCAACTTTTATTTAAGGTCGTTGCAAAGCGTGGCTAACAAGATTCGCTTGATTATCGGAATCGCGGTTTGGATTGCGGTGGTGTTTTTTGTCACGCAGCGGTTTGCCAGTTACTGGGGCCGATCGTCCGACGGCGTCATGCAAAAACTGGCCAGGTTTGTCAGCATGCCCCGTCGAAATTTCGATCTGGAATTTGACCAGTTTCGAGTGATCCGCATCGGAGACCCCATTTTTCATGTTGACGATCAAGGACGCCTTATCCAAATCGGTTCGATTCGCCAGGTTGATACGCCGGAGTCCAAGGAATACCTGGCGGTCTACACCGATTGGGCCAGCGCGGCGATGTTTTCCACCGCACCATCGATCCAGCCCGGCGATTACGTGACGTATCACCAAACGCCGGAGTCGATGGATTGGGTGATCCGGTTCATGCTGCCGCCGGAAAAACGTCAGGAAATTCTAGCGTTGATCGCCACCACGTTTGATGAAAACTCGGCGGTCATTCTGCAGGAATTGATGCCGATCCTGCAGGCGGCGGTTGGCGAGGCCAGCATCATCATTCGCGAAGAATTGGTTCGCGCTGTGGGTGAGCGGCGTCAGCAATGGCAGTCGATTGGGCGCCGGTTCAAGAGTGACATCGTCGACGAGGAGGTGATTCCGCTGGTCAATGACGAGATTTGGCCGATCGTTCAACGCCAGGCCACGCCGCTGATGGAACAAATCGGCGAGCAAATTTGGAAACGCGCGTCCATTTGGCGTTTCGGCTGGCGGTCACTTTACGATTCATTGCCGCTGCCGGAACAAAATTTGACGCAGCAGGAATTCGCGCGGTTTGTCGAGCAGGAAGCGATACCGGTATTACAAGCGCACTTGCCGGATTTTCTGGAAATTCAACGACGTGTCCTGCTCGAAGCATCCAACAATGAACAAGTTCAAGAGGTGTTTCAATCCAGCTTGCAAGAGGTTGTCAACGACCCGGAGTTACAATTGTTGGTATTGGATATACTGCGTGAGGTGTTTTTTGAAAATCAGCGTCTCCGCGATACGTTATTGCAAATATGGCAAAGCCCCCAGACTCAGCGCGTGTTAAGTTTGGCCGACGAACGGCTCGAGCCGGCCGTGTTGCAGATTGGCGAGAGCCTGTTTGGATCGCCGACCGGCGGCGTGACGGCTGAGTTTGCGCGGATCCTGCGAAACAAAATTCTTAAAAAGGATTCGCGCTGGCTGGTGTTGCGCCACAAAGACGACCCTTTCGAATCACCGCCGGAGAAGATGCCGAGCGAACCTGGAGTGCTGGCCGTCGTCGGCGGCAAGTCGGCAATGGAGAACCCGTTTTACAAGCCCGCACGGGACCGATAACACTCCGCCTTCATCTCTCCTCAATTTTACCCGGCGACGACGATCCAAAAACATGGCCGACAGTTCAATCACGATCGACAACCTGACCGTTGTTGCCGGAGAGCGCACGCTGCTGGAAAACACCTCGGCGAAATTCAAATCCGGCGCGATCACGTTGATTGTCGGGCCCAGCGGGGTCGGCAAATCCGTTTTGCTGCGAATCATGGCCGGTTTGGTCGAACGCTCACATTCGTCCCTTCATTTCACCGGCAACATCAATCTGGGCGACCAAACAAGCCGGGCCGGTGACTTGGGCGTCGTTTTTCAGTCGTTTGCCCTGTTCGACGAATTATCCCCGTCTGCCAACGTCGAATTCGCCAAATCGCACGCGGACAATGCCGCCGACGCCTCTGCCAAGGAATTGTTGGACGAACTCAAGGTCCCGACCGATGTGCGAACCGTCCATTTGAGCGGCGGTCAGCGACAACGATTGGCCATCGCGCGGACCATTGCCTATAACCCCCGGGCGATCCTGTACGACGAGCCCACATCAGGCTTGGACCCGGAAAACTCGCGAAAAGTCGGTGAGCTGATTCAGGAGACTCAGCAAAAATATAAGAAGACATCGGTGATCGTTACGCACGATTACGATTCGCTGTTGTCCATCGCCGATGACGCTTATGTGTTGAACCCGATTGAGCGACGGCTGGATCATGTGCCCAAAGAGCAATGGTCGCAAATGGACGAAATACTCAAGCCAATGGCGCTGGTGGCGGCAAAAAAATCCGACGCCCTATCCCAGGAAACAACAGCCCGCAACTTAATTCGATCGGCCGTTCGGCTGTTCACCAACACCACGAAAATGCTGGAAGATTTTCTGATTGGCATCGCCAGCGTGGTGCCGATTTGGAAAAGCTACCGCTGGGGCGCGCGGTACCTGGCTCACTACGCGCGGCTGGTCGCCGGTCCCACCGCCTGGTTCTATTTGATGATCGCCGGACTGATTACGGGATTCGTCACGACGTATTACATTTTTCAGTTTCTGCCGTTCGCCAAGTATACCGAACCTCTGCTGGTCGACGATTTGTTGTCGGCAACGGGATTCAGCCTATATCGGATCTTCGTTCCCGTGCTGGCCACGATTTTGATCGCGGCGCGTTGCGGTGCAGCCGTGACGGCAGACGTGGGCAGCAAACAATACTCGAATCAAATTGATTCGCTAATGACGTTTGGCGTGAAACCGCGGCAGTATTTGTTGTCGCCAATCATGATTTCGTTTTTGGCGGGTGTGCCGCTGTTGACTTGGATCGCATTTGTGACGGCTCGGTTAACTAGTGTTGTGACATTTTCGGTAACGCATCCCAACCATGGTCCCGATTACTGGTACCAGCATTTTCACCGCGGACTGCACGAAGTCGACCGGTTCATTTATTACGGAACCAGCTGGCTGATGGCCAAACTGTTATGCTGCGCGGTCGGCATCGCTTTAATAGCCTACCACGTGGGGCTCAAACCGAAATTCTCCAGTAACGACGTCAGCCGATCGGTGACCAGCACGATTCTGTGGGCAACATTGTTCGTGCTCATTGTTCATTTCTGTTTCGCGTTTTTCGAATTCGAGGAGCAGATCAAGCGGTGATTCAGGCTGGAGACACTGGGAGAACAGCATTTCGTCGCCAGTATTTTTGTCTTCAGCAATTCGCTCGCCGTCGTTATCTAGAGTTTCCACGGTTCGCGCATGGCCGGGCCTAAAAGCGCATTGGCTTCATCGTCGTTTTCGATCACTTCCTTGACCGGATCCCATTTAATCGGGCGACCGAGCCGCATCGCAATGTTGTTCAAATGACAGATCGTGCCGGTGCGATGGCCGACTTCGGCGGGCGCCATTGGTGTTTGGCGGCTTTTGACGGAGTCCAAAAAGTTGCGTTGGTGCCCTGGGCTGCGACCCAAGCGGATTTCGTGCTCACCAATCGTTTCTTTTAGCAGCGACGCGGGTTCCGATTCCAGTTTGCCACCATGTACATGTACAAATATCCAACCATCGGTGCCTTCGAATTTGACACCGCGCGGCGCGGAGGTCGAGCCGATCATGCGAACTCCGTTGGCGTATATATTTTCAAATTCGTAATCAAAGTACGAATCGTACAGCGAATTGGCGGCTGCACTCCCGGCAGCTTTAATTTCCACGGGGCCCGTATCGTCGAATCCGGCCGCCAATTGAGCGAGATCGATCACGTGCGCGCCGCGATCGGTCATTTCACCTCCGCCATAGCTCAAGATGAATCGCCACCAGAAATGACATCGCTGGGGCGTGTAAGCGGCTTGGGCCGCCGGTCCCAACCAGCGGTCATAGTCAAAACCCTCGGGCACGGCCAGCGCCGGCGGAAAGCCTTCGCAACGCCGCACCGCCAAGTGATGTGATTCGTCGCACGGCATCTGGATGCGAATCGTGTGAAGTTTTCCGATGCGCCCGTTTCGTACCAGCTCAGCCGCAAATCGGGCGTTGCTGCCGGATCGCTCGTGGCTGCCGGTTTGGAGAATCCGCTGGTTTTCCGTGACCGCCGTACACACCGCGCGGCCTTCGGCCACGGAATTCGCCAACGGCTTTTCACAATAGATATCCTTGCCCGCCTGGGCCGCGGCAATGCTGATCAAGGCATGCCAATGGTCAGGCGTCGTAACGGTTACGGCATCGATGTCGTCGCGCTGCAACAACTCGCGAAAATCGACGTACGCGGCACATTGCGGTGACGTGCCCGATGTGTTCTTGCCGTAGTGGTCGTCCACGATTTGCCGCGCTACCTCACGACCCGCTACGGTTCCGCCGTGGTAAAAATTGCTTTTGGTTTCCACGTCGCATACAGCCACAACTTGAACTTCGGGTTGGCGCATCATGACGCGCATATCGTGCAAACCCATCCCGCCGGTGCCGATACAGCCCATGACAATCCGGTCGCTGGGCGGCACGGCTCCCAAACCCAGTGATCTGGCAGAAACGATCGTAGGCAAACTGAGCGCAAGCGGAGCCGTCGAGGCATACTTTACAAAATCACGCCGTGTGCTGTGGTTGGAACGTTGGGTCATCGCGGGCCACCTACAGAAAAGTCTATCCGAGTCAATGATTTGCATTATAGCAATTTTGGAGGCAGCCACTGGTTGTACCGCTAACCTGTTTTCGCGATGAACCAACGGCCAACCACGGGGTTCGCGAGTGAGCGGCGCCCGTGGCTCGTTTAAATACCACGTGCCGGCTCGGTTGCATTATGGCTCGGTGGCATTATGGCTTTGCGAAATGCCAACGCGAACCAGGCGAATACGAAGATTGTCCGTGCTGGTTGACGAATAGTCTTGTGGAGTCGCTTGCCACGTGGTCGTTATCCAACATCAGTTCGAAAATCGGACACCGTCCTTGTGCAGTTCGGCGACACGTCCCAGCAAACGGTATGATCCAATCCATCACCAAAATCGCAAAGCCCATAGCACCGGAAGACATCCGAGTAGGCGATCACCTTGCGCTTTTAGAGATCACGTTTCAGTACGGCTCATTCAACTGGTGCATGGCTGATCCAATCACGTTGCCGCCGAGCGAACCCGTTTCGATAACCTGGCAAGGCCACTTTGGTGGAATGCCATTAAAAGTCAAATCGATTTGCCTGCCGTTTCTGCTGGTCAAATCGCCCCATGGCGAAATGGCATCGCTGGACGTCCGGCACTGCCGCCTGGCTCGGATTTCATCGGAATACGGGCGAGTGGCTCGGAAAGCCTTCAAGAAGAAGAAAAAACGCAATGGCCGCCGCTCATCCAAGTAGTTGGACCATTAAGGTGCGGTTGCCAGGCCAACCGGATCTGGCATCTGCCTTTTTTTGTTAGTTCTCAGCGGCGGCTGATCTTTTCCCGGGCGAAAGAAACGCTTGAAATTTCACCCGCCCCAGATTTTGGTGTGGGATACTGGAGCGATTCCAGTAGGCTAAGAAGCTGATGTCGACTGTCGGCCATCGAAGTTGACCGATGATCCTCATTGTCTTTGACCGTGAAATTGCCCTTCGCGATGAATAACCGCAATCCAACGCCGGATACAGGGCCGGCGCAAACGATTAAGTCTTCCAAAACTGCCCGTTCCCGCTCCCGTGCCACGGCTGCGGTGTCTGATCATCTGAATATGCATTTCCGCGGCTATTCCGACACGAAAATGCCGTTTTCGTTGTTTGAATCGGAGTGGCAACATTTTCGCCTGCAACAACGCAACGACGAATTGCATCTCATTGAAAAACGCAACAACGATCAGTTCATCACATTTTGTGCTGACTGCTATGGAGGCTTTGACGGCAAGTCTATTTTGGAACTGGGTCCACACGAGGGTTTTCATACGTGCGCGCTGGTAAAATTGGGGGCCGGCCCGATCGTTTCCATCGAAGCAAATCCGCGAAATTTTTTGAAGTGCTTGATCGTACAAAACTATTACCAGTTTGCGTCGGTGAACTATCGGCTCGGCGATTTTGCCAAATATTTGCAGTGCACCGAACGCCGTTTTGATTTTGTGCTTGCCGCCGGAGTGTTGTACCACTTGAGTTCGCCGCTGCGTGTTTTGAATCTGATCATCCAGCACACGGATGCGATTGGCATTTGCACAAGTTTTTTCGACGAGGACCATCTGGGGTTTCGATTCACGGGCAGGACTCGCAGAGTGGATTTTCCGGGCACGGAACCATTTGTGTTATACGAACGGGACAACCCGAAAGGTACGAGAGGTCGAAAACACGGAATCGATGGTTCATCCTGGATGTTTACGCGGAGTGATCTACTGCGGTTTCTGGAGTTCGAGGATTCAGCTACGAAATCCGCGAGGCCATGCCGAAATTCGCCAGCAAGGGACCGCGGATCCAGTTGTTCGCGCAGCGGCGTTAAGTTACCGGTCCGCTGATCGCCGGCGACCGAGTGCCGCTCGGCATATCAGCAACAAGATGGCGGCGATGGCGACTATCGAAATGGCGCTGGTGCCCCAATCCGGCAAGTTGATTGGCAGGCCGCTAATTTTCTCTCCGGTCACCAATACTCCGAGCGCAATACAGACGCCCATCAATCCCTCGCCACCCACCAAACCTGAGGCGAACAGCACTCCCTGTTTGCGGCGCTCACCAGAGATTTCTGGAGACCGTTTGCGAGTCATCAGCAGATTCAGCAACCCGCCCAAAAAAATCGCCGCCATCGTGCTGAGCGGCAGATAAACGCCAACCGCAAACGGCAGCGAAGGCAACCGGCAGGCAGCGGCTGCCAACGCAATGCCCACGCCGATCAAGATCAAAATCCAAGGCAGATTCTGATCGATGACACCACTGATGACGAGATTCATCAAAACGGCTTGGGGAGCCGGTAGTTCCTCGCTGCCGATTCCGATCGTTCGGTCTAAAACGACGACCGTTAGGCAAACAAAGTAGGCAGCTGTCAGCACGCCCAGCAATTCGCCCAGTTGTTGGCGGCGAGGTGTTGCGCCGAGCAAAAATCCGGTTTTTAGATCTTGGGACGTGTCACCGGCAATCGACGCGGCAATGCACACGACGGTGCCCACCATGAGCGCCGTGGCTTTGCCGTAAATATCGGTCCAACCCATTGCCAGGAAGATCGCGCTGGTTCCCAGCAACGTTGCAATGGTCATTCCCGATGTGGGATTCGACGTCACCCCGACCAGACCGACGATTCTCGAGGCAACGGTAACAAAAAAGAACGCGAACACAGCGATCAAAATGGCCGCTATCGCCTTGACCGCCACCGAGTCGAGAAACCCAAGAATGCCCGGCACGAAAATCAATACCAACAGAATCACCGCCACCGCGGCACCGACAAAACTTAACGGCAAGTCCCGATCCGTTCGTTTAATCTGTGAGTCTTTCGAGTTGCCTCGATCGGCGATTTGGCGGACGCCCAGTCGAAACGATTCGATCATGACCGGCAGGGAACGGATCAATGTCAAAATACCGGCCGCGCCGACGGCACCCGCGCCGATATAGCGAATGTACTTTTCGCGCATCTGCCCGATGCTCATCTCCCGAATCAGATCTTCGGTTTCGGGAAAAAACGGTTGTTCCAACGAGTATCCCCACAGGTAAATTCCGGGAATGATCACGAACGACGACAGGGCGCTGCCGCCCACCATGACCATCGCGATGCGCGGTCCCAAGATATAACCGACGCCAATCAAGGCCGGTGAAACTTTGACGGCCAATTCGAATTTCCACCAGGTTGCCGTCACCGGGGTGGCCACCAATTTGAAGCCGTCGGTCAACGCTTTGAACAGCGCGCCGACACCCAGACCCCAAAAAACGCCCGCCGCCTGCCGGCCGCCCGATTCGGACGCCACCAAAACTTCGGCACAGGCCAGTCCTTCGGGATAAGGCAATTGGCCGTGTTCGCGCTTGATCAAGTACTGCCGCAGCGGAATCATGGCCAACACGCCAATCAATCCGCCGGACATCGCCAGCAACGTTAGTTGTCCCAGCGACGGATAGATGCCCCAAATGAACAGGGCCGGGATCGTGAACAAAACACCCGACGCGACCGACGAACTGGCCGACCCGATCGTCTGAGACATGTTCGCTTCGAGAATGGAATGCTGCGAACCAAAACCGGCGCGGAGCGCTGTAAACGCAACCACCGTCAGCACCGCGATCGGAATCGAAGTACTGATGGTCAGACCCGCCATCAATCCGAGATACGCGTTGGCGGCTCCAAACAGAATGCCCAAGGCGATTCCGGATACCACCGACTTGTAGGTTACTTCGTCCAGGTTGTCCTGAACGACAAAAGGAACATATTGCTGCCCAGGTTTCAGTTCGTAAGCGGTTTCATGTAAACCACTGTCTTTTTTATCCGCGTTGGCCACGGCAACTCCCGTTTTGATGGTGGCATTTTCTCGCGAAGTATACTCGTTTGGGACGCCCGCATCATCCATGCGCTCGCCGATGGCACGGTTCCCGGCGATTTTTCGCCCAAGTCGCCAGCGGCTATTCCAATTTATGCATTAGCCGCAAATCGCTTGCCGCCAGACGACCACTGGAATGATTCAAATGTTTTACCAAAATAAAGCGATAAGGGTCTGTTTTCATATCGCACTGATTTGCAATGAGCAGCATGGTCAACCCGTCAACTGAACCGCCAACGTCCGCCGATTCATCCCAGTTGCACATTCATTCCATTGAGTCGACGCTAAAATCCCATCCGGAATTTGACAATCACGAGCAAGTGGTTCGTTGCGACGATCCCGTCTCCGGACTGCGCGCACTGATCGCCGTGCACAGTACGCGGTTGGGACCGTCACTTGGCGGATGCCGCATGTGGCACTACGAAAAAGATGCTGACGCGGTGACTGATGTACTTCGGTTGTCCCGCGCGATGAGTTTCAAACACGCCATCGCCGGCACCGGGCGGGGCGGTGGCAAAGCGGTGATTCTGACCGACGTCTCGCATCACAAAAGCCCGGAACTGTTATGGGCATTCGGCCGCTTTGTCGAATCATTGAACGGCAGTTACATTACTGCAGAAGACGTTGGCATGTGCGTCGACGACATGCTGTATGTCCATCAAAATACGCAGCATGTGGCGGGCCTGCCGATCGAGGCCGGAGGCAGCGGCGATCCGTCGCCCATGACGGCCCACGGC
>JBFILF010000084.1:0-14760 GCA_041599835.1 Pirellulaceae bacterium | reverse complement strand
TTTCTTTTTCTCGATCAGATCGATCATTGCCTGGCCCACCGCCTCGCCGACGAGCATGTAGGTCTCCGCATTGCGGTTATAGTGATAGCCTTGTCCGCTGGGAGACTCTTGCCTGTCTCTCCAGAAATCGCGTGTATCGACGGTCGTTACCGTTCCGGTAAACTCGGGATGTTTTGCTGCGTCGGCGACGGACATCTGTGCCTGCCAGACGGTCTGGGTATGGCCCGACATCTCCTGGCCGCCGAATCCGACGGTGGCGATCACTACGGGCAACTTGGGCGAGTTGAGATCGTTGCGAACATCGTTAATCAGGTTCACCAAATTCTGCTCATAGGAATCTGCCCACTCCTGGTTGCCGGTATCTTTGTGTCCCTGCCACCAAACCAAACCAGCCAGCTCGTACCCCTGGCCCTGATAGCCGGGCATGATTTCGTCGATGTTGTCGAGTGTCCGGCGCACGCCTTCGACCATCATGTAGTATTCAACTCCCTCCCACTTTTTCAGGTCGTCCTCCACGTCGGGCAATTTGCCGCTCGACGGGGGCCGAAAATCCCAGGCGAGCCCGCGATTGCCGATAGCCGTGCGGATGATCAGAACCTGCTGGTCGTGATAGTCCCCCAGCAAACAGCCGAATGGCAGGCCAACCCAAACACCCTTTTCAACGGTCAGCGGCCTGCAGGCGCCTTGGAGTTTCGCCTCGTCCAGCAGCATTTTGTTTTGATCGTTGGGATCCCAATTCCAACCGCCGTGAAGCCGGGCGTCCTGGAAAAACACGTCGTCTCGCGCAACCCATTTGCCATCTTTGCCGAGCATGTATGGAAACTTGCCTTGCTGCTTGACCACCGTATCCAATGTTCCGGGGATGTCCGTTCGCCCGACCCAAAACAGGCTGTTGGCTGCCTTGGTCAAAAACGTGGTTTTGAAGGGATATCGTTTGCCGCCGATCAACTTTGTGGGAATCTGAACCGCATCCTGGCCGGGGTCTCTACGGTAAACTTCCTGGCCGTCCAATTCCGTGATGTTGTAAGTGGAAGCTTGGTAGCCGGGCGAGAAGACATAAACGCCAGATGTTTTGACTTCGATGAAACCCCTGGCAACATAGGTCGCTTCGCCTTCGACCTTGGGAAACGGATCTTTTCCCATGCCGTCATAGATCACCATCTTGCTGGCCTTGGCGGTCAGTTTGTCGTGGTCAATTTTAGGATCGTACTTTCCCTCGTAGACCGAAACGGCGACGCCTTTCGGTGCGTCGGGATCCGCTGACTGGAAAAAGCCTGAATGCCGACTGTTGCCGCCACTGACATTCCCCATCTCCAACATGTTGGACTGGCCAGCAAGAATATAGACTTGAATTGGCTTGCCTTGGGCACCGGGATTGCCGACTGCAGCGGCCGGCTGATTTGCAGCTTCCCCGGCATCGGCACTGGCAGCGACAAGAATAATCGCTACGACGGCGAGCGACGTGACAAAGCGATTTTGTGGACAGAGGATCATGGGTTGCCTCCAGGTGCGGTGTTTATGCGTCACTTTGATACGGCGCAACGACCCGCCACCTCATCATGGTGGTGCTCCCGAATTTGTTAACCACCTCGAACGATTGATCGTTAACAGAATCAACAGCGGTTGTCGGATCCAAGCCACGGATCATCAGTGCCAACTCACGACAAAAGCAGACGAAAGCGGGCGGCAACTATTTTCGAGAATAATAAACGTTTCTGATTTCGATACTCTTGCTATCGGCTCGCTGTTCCCCCTTCAAATAAAGCACACTCGTGACGTCACTCAGCTTGGCGCCGCGGTTCAATTCAGAGATGGGAATGGAATGCGTCATCCACTCGCCGGACAATTGATATTTACCGCCAGACTTGAACGTAACGAAATTGTTGGTCTGGGTTTTGTGCGCGTAAACTCCGGTCTGAAAGCCAATATCAAACGGTGACTTGGTTTCACCTTTGATTTCGAAGTGTAAGTTTCCTGAACCGAACCTGGAAAGATTCTCACCCTTCCCCTTCCCTTGAATTTCCAGCCCGCATCCCCACCAAGCGCCCTCTCCTGGGGTCACACGAATTGCGTCGTTGCCGGACAATTTCATTGAACAGGTGCCCTCCCAAACATTCAATTTCACAACGTCACTTGGATAAGTCATGCCGTTGGAACCGTTGGGAACGAGCGTCTTGTGCGAGATGACATACTTGTTTTCGTTCACTTCGTCGCCAAGGGAGCGCTGGTCATTGACGGTTGCGATTAAAAGTCCCAAGTCGATTGTCGAGGGAACTTGCAAGGTGCTTGCCAGAAGAGCATGCTCGTCACCATCGAAAGTTTTCGTGATGGTCGATCCGCCGCGCGTCAGCCCTTCGAACGTCCCGGCGTCAACCATATCCCATAGCGCATACTTGGCCTGCCCTTGAATATTGATCAGGCCGAAATGGTTTTCCGATCCACCGGGATTGCCGGCGTCTTTCCAGGGTTCGTCAAAGGCTTCGAAGTAAAAGCACGAAATGCCGGAGTTGTTCGTCCATTCGCGGGTCGCGTCGTAGTAAAGCTTGGCCTTGAATTCATCGGCGGCCTGAGAACCCTGGGGGCCGTAAAGCGAGTTGGATTGTGAAGCCCAGCCTGTTTCCCCGATATGAATGGGCTTGTTTATTCCCAGACTTTTGATGTAGTTTTCCGTCGTCTGGTATTGATCCTTGGCGTAATCCCTCGCCCTCAGTATTGCCGATTTCGCCCGGTCGAGGGCATTCATGTCGGCTTCATCAGCCGGTGCGACCCAATAGGCTGAGTTGTAATGGCTGTCGTGGAATGGATAGGTATGCATTGAAACAAAGTCGACCGCTTTGATCAGAGCGGTCAGGTCGTCGGTGTGATAACTTGGATCCCCGCCGCCCCACGACGCAAAATTGTCAGAGCTGGTGACCCACAGATCGGCCGGCAATTGCCCAGATGCTTTCAAAGTTTGCAGATGATTTACCCATTTCAGGATGACCCTGGGACGAACAAAGTAACTGGTCGCCCAATGCACCATGGCCTCGTTACCTACCGCGATGATTTTCACCGATTCGCGGTATTTTCTGGCAAGTGCAACAGCCGCTTCGATTTCAGCCGTGTTGTTCTCAACGTTTTCGGATTCGTGATTAACGTTATTCGTCCAGGCGCCTTCGCATTCGATCCAGGCCCCTAGCATCACATACATATGGAAGCCTGGTTGTTCCTTCCGCAACTGCCGAATAGCTTCCAGCAGATTCGCGGCATGCGCGTACTGCTGCGTGTTGTAAGTTCTCAGAACCCTGACGCCCATGGCGAACAGAATTCTCAAATCCTCTTTCAGCTGATCAACAGTCGGCACCACGTCTCGACTCGTCTGCCGATATCCACCGAAGGCGATTGCGGGGTAGTCAGGATTTCCCAGAATGTCTTTTGCCCTGACGATGTCTTGGGCGTTCACACAATGCGGCACCGACGTCAGAGGCGACAAGGCCAGCATGGCCATCATCAAGGTGCGAACCAGCCACCGCCTCATTTCATTTCTGGTTCCTCTATCAAGCTTATGCATGTCAATTCGTTGGAAAATTTCTAGGCCTTTACGCATTCAAGTTCGCCATGTTCAATTCGTGGCTGGTATGCGCGGCATTTGGATCTGTATTCCCTGCCACCAGGCAAAGCCTTTTCGCAGCACCGCCAAGTCTGCTGCCGAATAGTTGCGTTGGGTTGTTGTTGATCGTTTACGTCAACTGACAAGAGTTTTCCGTATGTTCAAAAGCGGAAGCGACTAATTCTAGCCGACGAAAACCCGGCCCGCATCGCCTGACAAAAATGGCGAGCCCCTGGTTCATTGGTGCAAACAACACGTCTTTTCAAAAAATCACCGTCTGATAAGGTTGGCAAATCGCAAACACGCGTCCGGCAATGTTGCTCGCTGATGACATGTTCTCATGAATCGCCTGGGGAAATCGCATGGCACCAACTACTCAGGAACGAATTGCGATTTGCGCAGTTCCCAAGAATAAAGCAATCTTGGCGAACATGACGTCATTGGGTGCCGTGTTGTTGGGATTGCTGTGTTTCCTGCCAGCCAAGGCTGTCTGCTGCGAAGCGGAAGCGATCACGATTTACGTCGGCCAAGATGGAAACGACGGAAACGTCGGTGATATCAACAAGCCGCTGCGAACGATCGAAGAGGCCCAGTTGCGAGTTCGCAAAATAATTGCAGATGGCTTGCCCGACCATGTGCGTGTCGTGATCGGCGCGGGGGTGTATGAACTGACTAAACCGTTGCGATTTGGGCCAGATGATTCGCCGCCAAACGACCGAACCATTACCTACATGGCGGCACCCGGCGAAACGGTGGTCGTAAGTGGCGGGCGAGCGATTGAAGACTGGAGCCAGGATGATCGGGGGTGTTGGCAGGCGAAAATTCCGGTTGCGTTTCCCGGCGGCGCGGACAGCGACACATTGGATTGGCGTCAGCTGTTTGTTGATGATGCGCGGGCGACTCGTGCGCGAGTCCCCAACCAAGGTTTTTTTCGCGTGCGGCAAGCAGGTCCTGACAAGCGAACATCGTTGCAATTTGATTTGGATCCGTGGCGCCCAAACGCGGACCTCCCAGGGCTGGAATTGGCGATCTTGCATGACTGGTCGATGTCGCGCGTTGCCGTGCGGGACGTCAATCGTTCGAGTGGTTTGATGACCTTGCTACATCGTGTTGGCGCCACGCATGGTTTCTTTGACATCGATGGTTTTGAGGCTCATCCGAGGTTCTTTTTGGAAAACTCGCTGGCGTTGTTGGATGCGGAAAATGAATTTTTTTACGACGCCGAAAATCAAACGCTTCACCTGAAATTGCCCGCCGATCAAAGCCCGGTACCACGCCGCGTGGTGGCTCCCGGATTGCCGTCGCTAATCCGGATTGAGGGCGGGCCAAATCGACCCGTTCGCCAACTGCGTTTTGTCGGTTTGCAGTTCGCCCATACGACCTGTCCAATACCGCCCACGGGCTATGCGGGAATTCAGGCTAGTTTTTTTGAGCGTCGCGGTGCAGCACACGATTCAAAACCCGCACCCGAATACGTGACCGAATCCGGCCACGCGCGTTTGCCGGCTGCATTCGAAGCGGTGTTTGCCGAAAACTGTGTGATCGAGCAGTGCCAGTTTCGTCAGCTGGGTGGTGGCGGCATTTATCTCGACCGGCAGACCAACCATTTTGAAATTCGCAATTGCAAGATCGATGACATCGGGGCTTGCGGGGTCATGATCGGCGAGACAAAAACTCGCATGGCTGTCGACGGAACCAGCCTCGTCTGTTCCGGCAACGTCGCCCGAGAGAATAGCGTGTCTCGGTGTGGTCAGATCCTGTTCGGAAGCGTCGGCATCTGGATCGGGATTGCCCGCGACACACAAGTCGTGGGGAACGAAGTGTTCGAGTTACCTTACTCCGGTATCTCTGTCGGTTGGCGCTGGGATGCCAAAAATTCGGGTTGTCAGCAGAATCAGATCACGGGCAACCACATCCATCACGTGATGCAAACGCTTTCAGACGGAGCCGGAATCTACACCCTGGGGCGGCAACCAGGGACTGTGTTGAAGCAAAACCGAATTCACGACGTACCGGTCAATGCCGGACGCGCTGAAAGCAATGGCATTTTCATGGATGAGGGCAGCTCGGAAATTCTGGTCATCGACAATGTCATCTACCGAATTGCCCGCAGCCCGATTCGTTTTCACAAGGCACGGGTCAATACGCTGCGCAATAATTCGCTGTATCTGGAACCGGGTGTCGAGGCGTTTACCTTTAACAACACCGATCCTGCGACAATAAATATGGAGAGCAACCGTTTGCTCAGCAACGAAGCAGCGCCGCCAGATTGACATGCCGTGTCAAACGGTATTCGAGTGGTCGATGATACTTGGATGATGTCCAAAATTTTGACGGTGGTTAGATGCCGGTCCTGTCGAACATCAGTTCGTGGAAGACCCGATCGCTAAGATGAATTCGTTTGCGCGGATCGTCTAACGTGTTGGCGCCGTTAATGTAGATGGCGGCGTAGTGGCAATTGCTCGTGTCGATGCGCAGCTTCTGCGAAAAAAACGTTTCTAGTTTTTTGTTGTCCATCTGGTTCACGTTCCGCCAGATCACCAGCGCCGGTTCATTGGCCGGGTTGTCCGCCTCGATTACCAGCACTCCCTCCAACAACTGCATCGTGCGGACTCGCAGCCCCAATAGATAGTTGAAGGTTTCGGGCAGATCCACCGGGGCTGGCCGCGGCTTGCCCACGGCGGTGTCAAAGATGCTCAAACAGCAATCAAACGGATGGATAAACCGCTCGCCATCCAACAAGCTGCGATCCGTATTCAGGTCCACACGGTAGCGGAGCGAGATTCGATCGGGCGGCGGACCAGTGGTCGCCGGCGCGTCCGGCAAACCATCCTCCATCATCAAGTTGTTAAGGGTGTCTTCAAAGGATTCGAGCCGAATGTACTTGATGATCGATGACAGGCCTTGGTCGCGCGTGCGCGGGTGGCCTTTGCGCCAGTCAGGGGAGTAGGCAATTTTGCACACACGTGGTTTCAAAACGGAATCGAAGTGTTCACCCATTTCCACCAGAACATATTTGCGGTGGCCGCCGTCATCGCGATTCAACTCCAACAGAGCTTGGGCCGTGGTGCCGGAGCCAGCGAAGAAATCCAGGCAAATGCCATGCGGGTCGACGGTCGCGCCCAGCAACGTTTGATACAGCGAAACGGGGTGACAATAGGGAAACTCGATTCCCAGCGCGTCGGTGTAGGGTTTGCCTTTTTTTGCGTCGCGGATCACCGATGTGATTTGACGTTGCGTGGCGGCCTTCAAAATCATCTTTTGCCGGGGCTGAGTCGATTCGTCGTCGCCGAACAAAATTTCACCCCGTTCAATCATGTCCGCCAGCGTCTGGGGAGTTCTGGAAAATCCGTTAGGCGGAACCGGGCATGGCTTGCCCGTCCTTGGATGAATCAACGGCTGATGGAATTTGGGATCAGTACGCGGTTCGGGGGCGCGTAAGCTGACGCTTTGAAATACGCGCCCCTCATCGTCGATGTGCCGATACGCTTTTTCGCCGCCGCTCAGTTCGCCGTGCCGGCTGATCCATGCCGAAAACCGTTTACGGACGGACTGCGTGACACCCCCGGCGGCGTCACACAGTTGTTTTGCTTTGGCCAAAATGTTCTCGGTGGCTGAGCGGTTCAAATAAAGGGCTCCAGTCCGGTGAGATCGACAAATCACGTATTCATGTTGGATCGCCACGCCGCCGCCAGCCGTCATCGGATTTCGTTTGTCCCAGACGATCGTGCCGGCATCGGGAATGCCGGTTTCCTCAAAAAGTTTGTGCAGTGATTCGTACTCGTTTTCATCGATGTGGCACAGAAACGAACCGTCCTCGCCCAGCAATTGCGCCGCCGGGTGAATGCGATCAGCCATCATCGTCAGCCAACTGGAATGTTGAAAACGGTTTTTGTATAAAAATGCAGTGCTGGCCGCATTGTACGGAGGGTCGATGTGAATGCACTGCACGCGCCGCCGAAACACATTGTTAATGAGTCGCAGCGCGGCGAAATTATCGCCATGAATCAACAGCCCATCGGTGTTTGCATCAATATCATGAATAGCCGCCAGCAGCTGGTGTTTAAATTCGGCCGAAAAAAATGCCGTGTCCAGAATCAGGCTGGAGTTGGCGTTGAGAAATTCGATCGTTAATGGCTCGCTGTAGCCCGGCGTCAGCAAGTCGCCTTGGATCTCATCGATGCCAAACCATTTTACCCAGGCCCGTCGCTGCGGATCGTTGGCCGCTATCTCGGGATACAGCGCGTCGGGTATATGGTCCAGTGAGATGAGCCAATGCGTTTCAGTCACAAACGGTTTTTTGAGCCACAACCTCTTTTGAAATTCTTCAATTTGGCTTAGGCATTCGATTAATTGCTGAGCGATGACGCGAAACGCCCGGATGGTTCGCACCTCGTTTTCAAATGCATTGCCAGGCCGGTCGTCATTGTCGACAAACTGCAGCCACTGATCCTTGATAAACGCATCCAGTTCGTTTTGAAAATACTCGCCGAGGCGCCGGTGAATAAAATAGTCGGGAGTTGGCTGCGTGGGATTTCGCTTCTGGTCATGAGTTGATTGGATGAAGTGCTGTTCCTTGTTGGTCCAGTGCAACACGACCTCTTGACCGTTGCGCTGCGTGGCGCCGGACCTGCTGGCCGTTGGCGTTAGGGAGGGCGCTGTGAACTCGCCGCTTTGGTAATAACGACGAAAAAACTCCAGCAACTGACGGCTGATTTCCGCTGTAAGCTGCCGTCGCTCGTCGGATGCGAGCAAGTCAAGTGTTTCCCAAGTCTCGTTCAGGCAGCGCGACAAACGATCCGCCAGCCATTTGTCAATCAACTGCTGCTTGACTTGGACGATTCGGTGCAACCCAATGGGCTCGGCCGTTATATCCGTTTGAAATAATTCGGAAAGACTGGCAATCAAATCGTCAAATGTTGTCATCGAGTGTTACCGTGAAAACGATCGCATCTTTTCAATTTTCTCGACAAACGGAGGAGTGCCTAGTGCGGGTTAGAGTTGAGGAACGGTGTTGGCACTTTTATAATCGATAGCGGTTTCGTCGCTCCGTCGCATCGTGTTTCTTGTCTATTTACGCATGATCTCATTGACTGGTCGGATACCCCGATTACTTGCCTTGGCATCCATCTACCTGGCAAGTATCGCTGGTTGGACGGAAACGACGAGTGGGCAAACGGAAACGACCGTTGCTCCAACTGACGTGGAATTTGCGACACACATCTGGCCGATCCTCCGCGCGCATTGCCTTGATTGTCATGGCGCCAGCCGCGTCGAAGGCGATTTGCGGCTGGATGGCCAGGAGCACGTCGATCGAGGGGGGCACACCGGCAATGCAATTCTCGGCGACACGTTGGAACTAAGCGAACTCTATCGTCGCATTACGTCGGAGGACGAAACCTATCGCATGCCCAAGGAAGGACCGCCGCTGACGCCGGATGAAATCGCGTTAATTCAAGCGTGGATCCAAAATGGTGCGTTGTGGCAAGACATTCCGCAGGAACCGGAACCAGAACCAATTACCGCTCCCCAGCGGCCGTTGACGTTCTGGGAACAAACGGACCAGTATTTGGCCGCCAGCGAAAAACTTTACAACCACGTTCGCGTCGTCGCCTACCTGTTGTTCGCGTTCCTGGTATTGGTGCTTATCCTTGAGCGGCTCAAAAAACTGAATAGGGCCGGCCATCGCTGGAGCACGGGGGTCGCACGGCCCGTGTTTGCGGCCGTTTCGAACATCAAATCCGTACATTACATGCTGGTGGTATTGTGCCTGGTACTTGCCGGATTGTGGCTGTTTCACCGAGGCACCCTGCGTGAGTCGCAATATACGATCAGCAAACTGGAAAAGCGGCTGGAGGACAAGCGCGAGGCGCAGGTGACCGCCGCCCGCAATGCCGCCCAGGCGGAAGCGGAGAAACTCAAGACTCAGAGTCCTGTGCCGCCCCGGCCCCGACACCCCAAACGACTTGGCGGTGAGTATTATCGCGGCAACGATGAGCGCAACCCCAAACTGTTTAACGGCGGTCACTATCGCACGGCGACGTTGCGCGTGTGGCTGGCCAACGCCGACCGCCACCGGCTGGAGTGGGGTGATGACGCGGGCCCAGAGGATTTGTTTATTTGCGTTGAGATCGAAAAGGCCAATCACGCCACGCCCACGTTGTTTACCGAAGAGATGATGGCGTCGACATTCATCAGTCGCCAGGCCGCCTCGATTCAAGCTCCCAGACTCAAAGATGTGCCCGTCAGAATGAAAGTCGTCACGGAAGGACAGCACTGGCAGGCGTTTTACAAAATTGGCACGGTTAATGGTTCTGGACAGGAGACGCTAACGGGCATGCTGTATGTAAACAAAGGAAAAGTCAGCGACGATGGCGTGTCCGGTCTGGTGCACTACGGAATCAATTACGACGTTCAGCTCGACGAAGGAACGATCTCCAAGGAATCCGAAGTCTGGATGGGTTCCCTGTACCGCATCACCCGACTGCACATTCCACCCGACGACAAAGTTCCGCTGCACGAGTGGTTTGACTTTTTGCCAATACCCGAGATCGTCGGCGGAAATACCGAAGACCCCGAGTTGTTGGGCGTGCCGGAGCATTTGCCGCAAGGCGGCAGCAGCGGCGAAACCAGCGGAGCGTTGCCAGAACAAACCGGTCCCGATAATCAACGGAGTAATAGCGGTTCCGATTCTGGCGGGTGATCGCCCATGACCGTTCGACGCGCGCGAGCGAGGGTCAATCCGGTTCCGGGCGCTGTTCATTGACGCCGCTGTCGGGCGTGGCTTCGCGGATGCGGTCCCGCTTGCGGCGCTGTGCAACGTCTTGCATATTCTCGGCCGTATCGACTTCGTCGACGATCTCTTCACCCAACATGGCTTCAATCACGTCTTCCAACGTCACAATACCGGTGATATCGCCAAACTCGTCGGCCACCCCGAACAAATGCGTGCGTCGTTTGAGAAACGCCCGCAACAACACGTGACCAGGCGTTTTTTCCGATACAAAGTAGATCGGTGAACACAACGATTCCAACTTGGTATCAAACTGATCCCGCGCCAGACCGGCCAGGATGTCCCGCGTGAATACGATGCCTTTCCAGATTTCCGGGTCGTCCACGTCGTAAACCGGCAATCGCGAATGGTGGAACTCCTTGTATTTTTCCGCGACTTGCCGCAACGTCAAATCGGAGGGAAGTTTCATCACCACCGGTCGCGGCGTCATGATGTCGCGGGTGGTCATGCGGTCCAAGTGCAATACGTTGCGCACCAATTCCGCTTCGTAAGGCATGATGCTGCCTTCCTCGGCGCTGATCATGGCCAGTTGATGAACTTCATCTTCCGGCGCGGAGATGACGCGGCGCGGCTTAAGCATTTGCGACAGGTGCTGGATCAACCAAATGACCGGGAACAGCAACTTGATCCCGGCCGCCCAGGGGATCGCCACGGTGGTGGCCACCACGCGGCTGTAAGCGACGCCGACAACCTTGGGGATGATCTCGGAAAAAAACAGCACGGCCAGCGTAAACGCCAGCGCAAACCAAATCACGGCCGGCTCGCCAAACAATACTCGTGCCTGCGCCCCCGCCACCGCGGCGCCGGCTGTGTTGGCCACGGTGTTAACGATGAGGATGGCTGAAATCGGCCGTTCCATGTTGTCTTTGAATCCCAACAACAGGCTGCCGGATCGATTGCCTTTTTCGGCCAGTTGCCGCACATACGGTCGCCGCACGGCATACAGCGCGGCTTCACTGACCGAGCAAATTGCTGAAACAACCAGCACCAGCACCACAGAGGCTACAAACAATGTCACGTTAACACTCGCTTATCACAAATTCTTACGTTCACATGACGTTACGTCTCGTCGAGAGTTCCGCGCAACGTCGCTCGCACATGATAGCCTGCCGACAGCGAAATACACTAGATTCCAACCACCGGCCGAGGGCCACGGCTCATCCACAGATCGCTGCCCCGTCACGGCGGGGATCGGCCACCCCCGTCACGCCCGATTCGTCCGACAACACCAGTTGCAAACCGCCGACGCGAAACGCGTACGGTTCAGCAATATCCAACCGAAAACCAGCCGATACCAGCGCCTGCCTAACCCTAGCGGTGAATCGCTCGGCTTCCAAAATAACGATCCCCTCCGGCGTGCAGTGCAGCCGCGCGCCATGGACCGCCTGAAACGCGTCCATGCTCCGCAATCTCATCAGGCAGCAGAAAATGCCCGATATCATCCGCTCGGAGCCAGTCGACCCCAATAGCGCCCATGGCCGACCGCCCCGGGTGACGATCGTTGGCGAAGCGTTGGAGCGCGCCGGCAGGCCGGGCTGCAAGTAGTACGGATGACGCCGATTGACCACCTTGAAAGCCCGCAGGTAGCCGTTGTAACAGAATCCCAAGTCAGGCGTCACCACGCACGATCCGAAACTGCGTTCGATGGACTGCGTCAACGCCACCGCATTGCCCCAGCGGTCCATGATCGATACGTGAGTGGTTTCGCCACTGCCCGGCGGCCGCAGAATATGTTTCAGTAAGCCGCGATTGTACTCGAGATCAAGCAACATTTCGGCCTGGCCCGGCGCATCAGCCAGGTGTTTCAGGCGAAACCGCTTTCGTTCTTGGCGAGCACGTCGAATCATTCGCGCCAGCAGCACAACGTCGTCCGCGCAGTCAAAATCCAACGACGGTCGATTCAATGCGGTAAACAACTGCGACAGCTGAACCAGTGTCATCCCTCCGCCAGGAGGTCCCATCGTGTACACGATATCATCACCCAGGTTTCCGCGGATCGGAGTGCGTTCGCGTGGCTGGGGCGGTGGCTCAAAATCTTCGCGATCGACATACCCCCCGCCCGCCTGAATGTCATCCGTAATGGCACGCCCGATTTGACCCTCGTAGAAATCTTCCAGCCCACGACTGGCCAGGGTCGTTAATGTGTTGGCCAAGGCCGGCTGCCGCAACCGATCGCCGACCGCGTATGGTTTGCGCTGATTGAGGAAAATCTGTCCCGCCGATCGCTTGCGCAGCGCCGGGCTGTATTCCTTCATCAGCCCACTGAGTGTGGCCGTAACCGGAAAGCCCTGTTCGGCAAGGGCAATAGCCGGTTCCAATAGTTGGTGGACCGGCAGCGTCGCATATCGTTTGTGTGCGTAATTCATCGTGGCCACTTGCGTCGGCACTGCAATCGCCGCATGGCCGCGATACCGGTTGCTGTTGGCGGCCACGGCCTCGGCGGTTGCCGCCCGCGGTGCCAGGCAGGGGCCTTCGATGGTGAACAATCGGTTTTGATCGGCCCAATGGACAACCATCAGCGCCATGCCGCCCAGGCCGGATCCAGCCGGTTCGCAAACCCCCAGCGCAAACGACGTGGCAATCGCCGCGTCGATGGCGTTGCCTCCTTTGCGCAATATCTCCGCCCCGGCGGCGCTGGCCAGATAATGGGCGGCGGTTACCACGCCGGAGTCTGGCGAATGCGACGACCAGAGATCGGGGTCATCCTGGCCATGGGATCGATCAAAAAATTTGTCGTGTAGCGAATTGAAATCCATCATCACCATTCGTTACGGGTCGCCCCGAATGTTGTCGACCGAGTACATGGCGGCCACGTACGAATCACGACGGGGTCGAGCGACGCCCGCGTTCCAATGAAGCCTGCACTTCGGCCACGCCGTCCTCGGCGGCCGCCCATCCCTGCGAATCGATGGCAACACCTTCGAGTTGTTTGTAGGTCAAAAAAAAATGTTCGACCTCCCGCAAAAAATGTCGTGGAACATCCGACACATCTCGAATCTCGTCAAACAACGGATCCGTTTGGGGCACGCCTAATATCTTGTAATCAGCCACGCCGCGATCGGTCATACGGAATAAGGCCACCACGCGAGCCTCGATCAAGCAACCGCTAAACGTAGGTTCGTTGACCATCACCAGCATGTCGAGTGCATCGCCATCGTCAGCCAGAGTTTGCGGGATGAATCCATAGTCTCCCGGGTAGTGGCTGGACGAATACAAATAGCGATCCAGCCGCATTAAGCCGGTTGATTTATCCACCTCGAATTTACTGCGGCGGCCCTTGGGGATTTCCACAATGGCATTGACGACCGATGGAGCGGTGCTCCCAGCTGAAATGGATGTGTACTGATGACGATAGTCCACGAACGAGATCCTAAACTGGCGCCGAGCGAATCAAACGTTAACGCGCCAATAGTTTACTCGGTCCATTCGCCAAACGTGATACGAGTCCCTGCATCGATATATTCAAATTCTTCGCTGAAACCGCTTGTGGCAATCCGATAAACGGTTCCTGATCCCGGCAAGTGGAGCAAGTGGCGACCCGTTGTCTCGATTATTTGGGGATACCGGCTTGCGCAAGATAAGCGCATCAGTCGAACTTTGCCCCAATGACCGGAGTTTAATGGGGAGCTGGAGAGATTTTGGACGCCGCTCGACAACTGCTGCAATTGGCACAGTTTGCCGCCCCATCGCGTGCGCCTGAGCACCGGTGCGCGAATCCACGGCAGCGGTCGATGCCGCTCGACGCGGTGCAACTGGAAAACCGGATATTGTACAGCGGCTCGCCATGGCCCATCGACGTCCAGCCGTTGGCGGACGCCGGCAATCTCGCTCTTGACCTGCCAGTGCCGGACCAGGTCATCCCGTTGGAACCCTTCGATTCGACCACACGATGGCCGGAACCGGCGGCGGATCCGGGATGGGAACCGCTGACTGATGCAGGGGGCATCACCGAACTGGCGGTAACGGAAATGGAGTTACCATCGCTGGAACTCGTGTTTGTTGACGGCCATATCGACGATTATGAATCGCTGATTGCCGAGTTGTTCGACAGCGTTGATTCGCTGCGCCGATTTCGGGTGGTGATTTTAGATATCGCGAAAGATGGCGTCACGCAGATCAGTGACGTGATGCGGCAGCATAACGACGTCGCGGCGGTGCACCTGGTCACTCACGGGGCCGGAGGCCAATTGCAGCTGGGCAACGCATGGCTCAACAGCCAAACGCTCGACGCTTACGGGCCACAGTTGAAGGGCTGGAATGAATCCCTGAAACCGGGTGCCGATCTGCTCATCTACGGTTGCGATTTTGCCAGCACCAAGGCAGGTCGTGACTTGGCCGTACAACTGAGCCGGCTGGGCATCTGTGACGTGGCGGCGAG
>JBFILF010000083.1:0-14775 GCA_041599835.1 Pirellulaceae bacterium | reverse complement strand
GCCAACAATAACCCACCGGCGTTGGATTGAGCACTGGCGATTAAGTTGCCTCGCGTCGCATGTGCCCAAGCGGTCGTCATTCCGCACGAAGGGCAAGGTTGTCCTGTTACCATCCAAACACCGCATTCCGGCAGTTTCAATTGCCGATGGGTGCCCTGTCCGCTGACATCCGGCTGTAACACGCGCGCCACGATTAACATACCGAGTAACCCCAAGCCACAGGCGGCGGCCACGACACGCACCACCCATTGCAAATGCAGGGTCGGCGCAGGCCGCGACTGGCCGGAAGCCGGGTCGGAGAAGGTTAGTTGCATGCGGCTTACCGTTCAAGGCCAGATATCTCGCCAGCGTTACCCGTCCAGCTCAATCCACCTCCTCCAGGTCATCTGCTTGCTTCTCATTGATGGAAATCCGGCGAATGGCCTCGGCCAGGCCGGTTTTTCGATTGACATCTATCATGGTAGCAGAAAGTCGCACGTCTTTTTTTGCCACATGGAAGGTGCGCGGCCGGAACGAAAACGTCGTTTCCAGGACCTGGTCCGCCTGGCGGCCCAAAATGCTGGCGTGCGGCCCGGTCATGCCGACATCACATTGAAACGCGGTACCCCCGTTGAGAATTTGCTCGTCGGCCGTCGTGACATGCGTGTGCGTGCCAATCACTGCCGACACCCGCCCATCCAAGTAGTACCCCATCAGTTGTTTGTCGCTAGTGGCTTCCGCGTGAAAGTCGACAAACCGAACTCGCACATCATCGTCGATTTGGTCGAGTATTCGATCTGCGGCGTGAAAGGGACAATCCACCGGGTTCATGAAAACACGGCCGATCAAATTGATCACGGCCACGGGCACTCCAGTTGCCGATTGAACGACGGTAAAACCCCGACCGGGGGCCTCTGCCGGATAATTGGCGGGTCGCAAAATATCCGCCTGGCTGTCCAGCGTGTTCACGATTTCGCGTTTGCGAAATACGTGGTCGCCCAGTGTGATGCAATCGACGCCGGCGTTTTTCAGTTTGCGATAAATCGACGGCGTGATACCCGATCCCGCGTCGGCATTTTCGCCATTGGCGATCACGAGATCGACAGAATGTTCGCGCCGCAACGGCGCAACGGCTTGCGAAACGATTTCAATGCCGGGTTTGCCGACAATATCTCCAATGAACAGGATCCGCACAGATGACCTAACGGTTGAGTTGAATACTACTTGTTGAATTCAAATGTAGCCGGATGAATTTCCTGGGGCTCCGGCACTACTTCGCCAGTTCGGTGAATCGCGATTCACGGACCACGGTGACCTTGATTTCGCCGGGGTAAGTCAGTCGTTCTTCAAAGGCATTGGCGATGTTTCGACAAATCTTTGCGGCCGTGGCATCGTCGGTGTCGTTGGCCGCCACCAGCACGCGCAACTCGCGCCCGGCCTGAACGGCAAACGCCTGTTCCACGCCTTTGAATTCGCGAGCGATGGATTCCAGCTCCTCCATCCGCTTGATGTACCGTTCCAGTGACTCGCGGCGTGCTCCCGGTCGCGACGCGCTGCAGGCATCGGCTGTCGCCACCAACACCGTGTAAGGGTGTTCGATCACGATTTCGTCGTGATGACCCAATGCCGCGTGCACGACCTCCGGTGACTCACCGGACTGTTTGAGTATCTCCGCGCCGATTTGCGGATGGCCGCCTTCGCGTTCATGGTCAACTGCTTTACCCAGATCGTGCAGCAAACCGCAGCGGCGTGCCACACTGGGGTCCAGTCCGATCAGTTCGGCAATCATTCCGGCGATATAAGCCACCTCCAAGCTGTGACCGAGCACGTTTTGCGAATAACTCGTGCGAAAGTGCAACCGCCCCAGGTAACGAACGATCCGGTCGTGCAAGCCGTGGACATTAACTTCCTGGGCTGCTTCCGCGCCCTTTTTGAAAATAAACTTTTCCATTTCCTTCTGCGTTTCGCCGACGACTTCCTCGATCCGCGAGGGATGGATCCGGCCATCGGCGATCAATTTTTCCAGCGACTGGCGGGCGATTTCGCGCCGCACGGGATCGAAGCCGCTGACGATCACCACGCCGGGCGTATCGTCGATGATCACGTCGATGCCGGTTTCTTTTTCGAACGCCCGAATGTTGCGGCCTTCGCGTCCAATGATCCGGCCTTTCATCTCGTCACTGGGAATGTCCACGGTGCTCGTCGTGGAATCCGCCGTATACGTGGCCGCATATCGCTGCATGGTCAACAACAGCATTTCACGGGACTTGGCTTCGCAGATTTCCTCCAGGTGTTTTTCGTGCTTCTGAATGCGGATGCCGACTTCCTGGGCCAGGTTGTCCTCGATGATCGCCAACAGCCGTTTTTCCGCGTCTTCGCGGCTGAGCCCCGTGATGTGCTGCAGCTGTTTTCGCTGGCGGTCCAGGATGTCATTCAGTTCCTTTTCGCGCAAATTGGCGCTCTCCAGTTTATTGGCCAATCGCTGCTGAGTGCTTTCGACGATCCGTTCCTGTTTCTTCAGATCGTCGGCCAGCTGATCGAGGGCATTTTGCCGCTTGTCCAGCTGCCGTTCCTGATCGCGCTGCACATCGCGCATTTTGCCGATTTCGCGCTCAACGACCGCTTTTTCGTTCAGCAAGGTCTCTTTTGTTTTGAGCTCGGCTTCCTTGCTGCGACGTTCGGCCTCGCGCTCGGCCTCATGAATGATCGACTGCGCTTTAGATTGCGCGGTTTTTTGCGTGAGGATTTGATACAGCAGAATGACGCCGCCGCCAAGCAATATCCCGGCGCCGCCGTAAATCAGATTCAACGTTTCCATATTGCCATCTGGTTTCGTCAAAAACCACACGACAAAATTGTGTTGCTTATGGCCGCCGCCAGCGTCTCCGGCTCAAACGGCGAAACGAATTGGAATGGAGTGCTTGGGAATCAAAAGGTGATCAATCCGCATTCAACACATCGTTAGCTGGACCCGATTGATTTCCATATCGGGCACCCGGTGCCGGCCTGTCCGATTCGCTGGATTCGGTCACGCCCAGCCACGACAAATCGTGGTTGCCGGCAACCGGCCGATGCGAATCCCTGTTTGAGCGGGCCTAAACCGGGATAAGCTGAAAAGGAAGACAAAATGTGTACGACTCGACTTGTGTTTTCCGGACAACGCGGACGGGTGCAGAATATGAAATGAAAAATATAAAGTATGCTATGCACGAGATGCCCGTATTTCCGTTTGACCGCTGATTGGGATCAATCACGCAAGCAACTTATGGCCCGTTTAACCAATAAGTCACAATTTGCAGTGGGTTTTGGGTAGTTATGGTCCCTGTTTTTCGTGCAGTACAACCTCGTGTCAAGGCTGTAACCGGCAATTTTAAAAACAGACTAATTGATACGACTTACCAGAGTATGATCTGGTGCCGCCAATTTACCAGACGGCAAGTTGATTGCAAACTCACCAACGGAACTGCAAGTCCCCTGAATGGTTGGCAAAGTCTCGAGCCTGATGCCTGACATCCAGTCCAATTCGACCGCCGCACGGCCGCTGCCAGACCAGATCACCGACTATTGGCCGACACAGCATTGGCAGAATCACACGGTGCTGGTCGCCGTTTCCGGGGGCGCCGACAGTGTGGCCCTGCTGCGGTCTTTGTCACAAATTGCCGTCGCGGCGCAAGGCCGTGGCGAGCTGGCGGTGGCTCATGTCAACCATCGAACGCGCGGCGATCAGTCGGATTTTGACCAGCACTGGGTCGGCCAATTGTCCGACCAATTGGGACTGCAGTATGTGACTCGGCGGCTGCAATCTCCGCCGCCGACTTCGCGTCAGGGCCGCGGATTCGAGGGATGGTTGAGACAGCAGCGATACGCCGCCCTATTGGAATTAGCCCAGTCCGCGGGCGCGCGGTTTGTGGCCCTGGGACACACTCGCGACGATCAAGTGGAAACCATTTTGTTCCGCATCCTGCGGGGAACGGGCATTGCCGGCCTGGCAGGCATTCCACCAACCCGCCAGCTGGGGCCACATGTGACCGCGGTCCGACCAATGCTGAGCGCTGGCCGCCGCGAGATCATTCAATACCTGCAGGCGATCAACCAGGATTATCTGCATGACGAACAGAACGAGCTGCTGTCGATTGCGCGAAATCGGCTCCGACACGGTCTGCTGCCGCAGCTGAGAGAGCAATACAACCCGAACGTCGATGAAGCCATCCTGCAACTTGGCAAGTTGGCGGCCGAAGCACAAGTCGTGTTAGACGACTTCGCACAAAGTCTGCTGGACCAGTTTGTTCATTTCGAACCGGATAGCGTGGTCCGTATTCAGACCCAGCGCATTGAATCGGCGCCCGATTACCTGTTGAGAACCGCGCTGATGTCAATCTGGCATAAAATGAAATGGCCGCAACGCGAAATGGCGTATCACAAATGGGTCGAACTGACCGAGTTCGTCGCAGACACCTCAAAACCTGGGGAGAAACCGTCGTCGATTTCGCTGCCGGGAAATATCCGCGTGACGCGAGATGGAGACTTGGTTTTGATACGTGTCACAGTTCAGGAAGACTGAACGGTCGGGTAGGGCGACGGCCGACGAATCGCGGGAACTCTGGCAATTGATGCAGCCGCAACGTTTCAGGGCATTAACTTGACCTGCGGACGGCACCTACGGTTAACCCTCCATCGGTCCGGCAACCCCTCCGGTGAATTTCTCGTCTTCGGCCGCGTGCCCGGCAAGCGTCTCGGCCTCGTACCCACCCTTGGATTTGAAATACCCGATCAGGATCAGGTAACAGACCAGCATGATGCACGGCAGGATGGCCGTTATCGCCAACGCGGTTCGGCTGGCACCGCCGCGAACATCTTCCAACGAAGCGGCTTCGTCGGCGGTCAGCGTGTCTTCTTTGGTCGTGTCGATCGCTGGAACTTTGCCAAAGATAGTTGGTTTGGGTTCCCCGTTGATTTTGGCATAAATCGGCGGGTAGTCATTTGAAAGCTTATTGTCGATCGCTTTATCCTGGACCATTCCAGTGAACGCCGCACCGATGATTCCCACACCCAACATCCCCACAGCCGCCACACCGTTCAACGTCAGTGCGCCACCACGCGGGAACTGTTCGGAAACCACGCCCAGCGTCGTGGGCCAGAAGAATGTTTTGCCGGCCCCATAAAGCGTCGCCGCAATAAAAATCGCGAATCCGGCAGCTGTGGACAAATAGTACAACCCGATGGCGGCCAGCAGCGCGCTAACGGCCAACAGGCCAAGTGGCGAAAGCCGATGCACGATCGGTCCAGCGCAAAAACGCAACACCGCCATAATCGCCGACGTGTACACCAGCACCCAGCCAGCATCCAGGCCCAGCTTGGTCATCTCAGTGCTCATCAGCGGCGTAATCCAGCTGTCCGTTCCCAACTCGGTGGTCGCCAGCGGGATCATAATCAGGAGCAGAATAATAAATAGCGGCCGACCCGGCGCGAAATCGCAAAAGAAGGCGTAGACAGCTGTCAGGATCACGGACACCACCCAAGTGCTCACCAATAACAGCGGTGGACGGCCGGGATTCTCCATCACGTTCATCCCGATCAACACGTTGATCACCTCGGACGTGATCAACAACACGATGATAAAGAAGCCCAAGAATCCGACTTCCCGCAGCATGTCCTTGTAGCTGACACCAGCGGCAACGCGTTCGTTGAGCGGAAATTTCTCGCGAATCAGCATCAGGAAGTAAATTGCCACGGGTACCAGCAGCAAAAACACTTTGATTCGCCATTCGGTGGTCCCCAGTGCGCCGACGATGATCGTCAACACCCCGCCCAATACCAGACCGCCGGGCCAGCCGGCATGCAGGATGTTCAGCCATTTGGTCTTTTCTTTGCTGAAAATGGTCGCCACCACAGGGTTGATGTATGCTTCGACCGTCCCATTGCCCAGCGCGACAATAAACGTGGCCCAATACAGTCCCCAGTAGCCCTGCGCGGTCACGGTCAGAATGGCTGACAAAACATGGCAAACGAATCCAAAAACCATTGCCGGTTTGTAACCGATCCGGTCGATGATCAAGCTCCAGATGACGATGCTGATCGCAAACGGATACAGGCCAACACCGAACAGGTTGCCCTTCTCAGTCTGGGACAAGTTAAATTCGGCGCCCCAGTCGTCAATAATCATCGTGCGAATGACGAAGCCAAAAGCCGTTGCGATTAAGGCAATGAAACAGCCCCAAAAGATGAGTCGGTTATGTTGCATTTCAGTAGTCATTGAATCTCCCGCGGAAGTTCAACCCCGGCGCGCCATCCGCGTCCTTACTTCACGTCACGTTGTCAATGATTTCTCACCGTCCGTTGAGAGCAGAGTATAACCCTATCCCGCGCGGAGTAAAGCTAAAGCCGCGGGCGTTTTAAGAAGAAAAATGGCTGGTTCGACCATCCAGATTCCTTAACCGGACAAGTTTCTCACCAGCAATGAATCAATCGCCGCTTGCAGGCGAGCGAATGACGTCGATTCGATACAACCGGCGATTGGCCAGGATCAAAAACACGAGAGCCATCCCGCTGACCGACGCGCCAAACGCAATTCCGGCGCCAGTCGCGCCGTAGCGTGTGGCGAGAATCCAAGTCAATGCGATTAGTGATATTCCGAATAAGAAAGTGACAGACAAGACTGTTTTGAGTTTGTTGGAAAACTTCAGATACTCGGGCGCCATCGCGAATGTCGTTGCCAGACAAGTTCCCAGTGAAATCCAGCAGAGGGCCGGATACCCGGCGACAAATTCGGTTCCGTACAACTCGAGCAGGCGTTTGCCAAACAACAATATCACCACAAAAAACGCCAAACTGACAATTCCAATGGTCAGCAGCCGGACGCGGCGCATGACCAGGCCTCGCTGCCAATCATCTTGGTTCATGATTAATGCCAGCTCCGGCTGATAAAATTTGTTTGTCGATTTTGCAACCAGTAGCACAAAACATCCGATCTCCAGCGCGGCCGCAAAACGGGCGATTTCCAGACCGTCAATTTGGGCCCACTCCATAACGAGAACGCTGATTTTAAAAACCCACAACATGAAAAAGCCCAGCGCCGAGTACCACACACATTGCTTGAACCAATCGCGACGATGGTATTCTGATTTGCTCGAAAGCGATTCGGGGTTCGCTGTTCGCCAGAACAAGATCGCCGCAACCACCAATCCCCCTATCCCGCCGATGCCGAAGCAGACAATGGCCTGCGCGACGGTAATGGTGCCACCAAGCGCGAAAAAAACGGCGACGGCGACAATCGTTATTAGGGGACATATCAGCCGCGTCACCAGCGACCCAGCAACGGCAGATCGATTGGCCGTCACCAACTCCGCCAGCACCGCCACCAGCGCGGTGCTGGGAAGAAACAACGCGGCAATTCCGACCGCATAGTTGCCGAACTTGCCGTCAGAAAAAATCTCGAGCAGGATTACCGTCAGCGCCAGCACGATGCTCGTCGACAAAACCAGTGCTAGACTGAATCGCCAGTAACCGGCAGCCCGGCTCCACTTTTGTTGCGCCACGAAATGGGGCATGACCTTGAGGCCGTATTTCCCGGTTCCGAACTCGGACAACGTTCCCAGTAGCGCCAGGTAGGCCACGGCAACCGCGTACTGCTTAAATCCTTGCGGACCCAATAGCCTGGCTAACCACACCGAAGTCGCAAATACGACCAGGGTGCTGATGACCGAAATGATGATCAGCAGTAAGGATTGCCGAGTCGCGTCAAGATGCTTGCCTGAGATTGCCGATGCCTTCGGTTAAGCAAGTGTTTTTCGTCGATATTCGCGTCCATCGCGGTCGCCGGTTCGTCACAACAACGGACTCAGCAGGCGCATCGTATCTTCCACAAACCGTAGCGGAAAACCCCGCGCGCTCCATTCGTCCGGATTGATTTCCTCCGAGTCGGCGATATACGACTGTTGCAGGGCGTTGAGTTCGCTGGCAAATACGGGATCGTAAACGAATAGCGAAACTTCGTAGTTGATCCACAAACTCCGCATGTCGAGGTTCACGGTACCCCACATGGAGATCGCTCGATCCATCATGATCGATTTGGTGTGCAACAAGCCACCTCGAAACAAATGAATGTTGACACCCACGTCCAACAAGTCGTCGTAATAGGAGCGGGCAGCGTAACGCGTCAGCAACGAATCAACTTTTTCGGGCACGATCAACGACACTCGGACGCCGCGGGCGGCAGCCCCGCGTATGGCGCGGAGTAGGGACTCATCGGGAACCAGGTAGGGCGTCGTCATCACGAGTTCTTGCTGGGCTGAATTGATCAGCCCCAAGATCATTTGCAACAGTCCATCGTCGGTCTGCCCGGGCCCGGACGCGATAACCTGGATGTCCGCCCGACCCTGGGGCTGCACCAGTTGCAATCCGGCGCTGGCCACCAAGTCCGCCAGCGATTCACCCGTTTCGAGAATCCAGTCGCCAATCATTGTGGCGGCCAGCGGTGCGACGACGGCACCTTTCAGGCGGACCATGGCATCGACCCATTGCCCCACACCGGACTCCTTTTTGAAGAACCGTGGATCCACCAGATTCATGCTGCCGGTCCAGGCCAGGCGTCCGTCGACAACGACAATCTTGCGGTGCACGCGCAAGTCGGTGCGTCCGACAAAAGTGCGAAACAATCCGACGGGCAGCGCCGCCCGCAATTCGACTCCCACATCCCGCAACCGCTGAGGTTGCCGACCCTTCCACCAGGGACGCGCCCCGAGCGCATCGATCAGCAGGCGGCAGGACACGCCTCGTTGGGCGGCGCGAATGACGGCCTCCAGCACGGCGTCAGCTGCGCCGCCTTCGTTCCAGATGTAAAACTCCATCAGCACACTGGTGTTTGCTGCATCGATGTCCTTGACCAGCCCAGCCAGGATTTCCTGCGTGTCGGAAAACATCTGAAATTCGCTGCCGCGGACCGTCGGCGCGCCGCCCAGGTTTTGTCCCAACCGGCTCATGCCACGGGCTGCGGGATGGTGCGTCGACCAGTCGACGTCCGTAATGCCGTCGCGGATCGCGATCTCAGCTATCTTGGCGAAGTCGGTTCTTAGCCGGGCAATCCGCGACGAGCGCTGGCGGCTGATCCGGCGCTCGCCTATCAGCAGGTAGAAAACGGCACCGGCAAACGGAACCGCGGAAACGAGCAGCAACCAGGCCAGTGCCACACCGGTCGCCGGCCGTTTCGTGATCACTCGCACAACGATGGCAATCACGATTATCGCATGCACGACCAGGGTTAGGGTCGACGGATGTAAAAAAAACTCCATGGGTTTACTACTCGGTCGAGTTAATCGCGATGTCGGGGGAGCCGTGGCCGCGCAGTTTCTTGCCGATTCCGCAACCACCGGGTCCGCCCATTGATTCCCCCGCGGTCCGGTATGCTCACCCAACTTTTTCAAACACCGGTTTGATGTTATTGATCTGTGCCTTCTTTGGGCTGCTGCAACCGCACCAGCAACCACTGCTGCGTTTTGTCGTTGCCTTGAAGCACCAGGCAGGGAGCCTGTTCTTTGGTAAAGTTGTAAAGTCCGGTTTGAAAGACCTTGCTCTTGTCGTTGTCGATGACCCAGTTGGCTGTCTGAGTTTTCTTGTCAACGGAGCCTAGCACCTTTTGCGTCGCACCCGTCGTTTTGTTTGTATAGTTGCCTCGAATGGTGCCTTGTTTATTGACGGCTAACTGAAAAACCATGTTGGCGTTGGCCTGATCGCCCGGTGATGCGGCGAAAACACCCAATGGCATCCATTGTTGCTGATCCGTAGTCGTATCCTGGGCACCGGCATCCGCGACATTGGCCGCAGTTTCGTAATATTGTTGTTCGGTGCCGACATTTTGATTGTCGACGTAAATGTCCCCTCCGTTGTAAACAACGTTGGTTCCATAGTTGTAGTAAAGCGGGGAATCATACCTGTAACCCAGCCAGTTGTTGATGGAGTTCCAGGTTGCCGCCGTCCAGGCATTTCCCACGGCCCAATTGTTGGTGTACCAGCAGCCGGGATTTGCGGCGTACCAGTTGGGACGGAAATAGTCGTATCCTCGAAAACTTGAACGTACGGCGGTGCCGTAGTCATGCAAGCTGGCCCCGGTCGCCCTGTAAAAACCGTGTGGGCCCGCGACAAAACCGCTCGCCACCGTGTTGCCCCGGGGTCCGGTGACATATCTTCCTCCGACCGCCCTCCCGCCGGGACCGACGGCGACACCGCGACCAGCACTGCCGCCTCGGGGACCCCTTACGCGTTCACCTGCACCTGCGCCACCGAACGGTCCGGCGCCTGCCACACGATTCGCATCAAACCCGTGCAGTGAATCCGCGTTGCCGATGTGGTGGAGGCCTGCATCCGAAGGCATCCCGAGGAAGCTGTTAAGTCCCGAACGACTGGGCCCACCGCGCATTCCGCCAGCCGCGAAATTACTTTCTCCGGACGCGCGAAATCCACCAACCGAGCCGCCTCGGGGTCCCTCGGCACGAAATCCGCCAACGCTGCCGGACCGAGAACCGGTAAAGCCGCCAGCACTGCGATCGAAGCCGCCGCCTCGAAAATCGCCACCGCCAAGACCACCGCCGGCCCGCGCGCCGCCGCCGCCATGAAAACCACCAAATCCTCGCGCCAAAGCGTCGCTGCCCGCCACGGCGCTGATTCCGATCGCCAAAACTAAAAGTCCGAATTGATTACGCATCGTGGGATTCCCGGTTATTGGTCTGTTGTCGTTGGTTGGTCACATCGCATCTCGATTCTATTTTCGTGTCAGCACAAATTGCGCCGTGTCGGCGACCGCCTGGCCAGCAACGGTCCGATCAACCGATTGCCAAGCCAACGTGTCGTCGTCGACTCGCATGAGAAAATTAGTAGCGCTGGCAGGCACCTCATCGACGGTATGCGCCAGGGATTCGATCATCCAGCCAGCTTCGCCGGGCGACCAGATTCCAAACGCGTGTCCGCCGCGGTGATCGAACAACCGCGATGTAATGCTTTGTTGCATCGGATCCCATCCAATGATTTGAGTCCCGGCGGTTAACGGCTGACCCTGCTTTGTCACCTCAAACGTTCGTTCGATGTAATTTTTGTTGGCGCGCCAGTTGAAAGAAATATTGACTTCAACGTCTTCGTGTTCGGCTGACCAGTCACCAATCAGCCACTCAAGATCGCTCAAATGGTTATGGTTCGAGGCGTGTTGAACCAGTATGTCGCGAACGTTTTTCATCAGCCATTGGTCGCCTTGTTTGACGTGAATCGCGGTGTAGCGACTGGAGGCCGGACTGCCCGCCGGCAATGGTTCGAGTGTGGCTCGACCATCCTCGATAGCGGTGGTCTCGTTGATCATTCGCACCGAATCGACCACAACTTGAATTTTGACGCCCGGGTAGCTTTGAAAAAAATTTGCGTACTCCTCTTCGATGGCTGCGCGTCCGGTGTACTTGAGTCCGGCTTCATTGATGTAGTCACCGTCCTCAACCCAGTGGGCGGCCACCGCTTTGGCGTCGCCTCGGTTAAAATCCATTACAAATCGCTCGGCCGATTCCCTGATCGCAGCTTCATCGTCCGAGTTTGGTGCGCGTTGGTTTGCCTGGTTGGCCGTCGATTCGGTCGTTTTCGGCGTAATGCGTGTCTGTTGCGACCATACCGCTGACGACACGTTGAACCAGCAGGTCACGACGATTGCGGTCAGTAACAACCATCGAAATGATTTCGAAATGAACATTATTCTCTCCAGCGACAAGTCTTCTTGGTCGTGGTATTACGTGAATCGATTCAACACGGGCGCAATGAAATTGGGGGCGTGATTAGTTGGCTGCCCGTACCGGGCCCATCAACGGAGTCTTCACCGGCGCTGCCACGCCATAGATCACGACGATGCCATCACCGCCACCCCACGTTGAGGTCGGGCGAGCCGGATTGGCATCACCTGCTGCGTCGACGCTATTCCAGTTGTTGGCGACCCAAGCGTTGCCGGCCGGGTCGATGGAGACGTCGGTGACCATCTGGATGCTACCGCTTTGGAAGACGTGGATGGCGTCGCCCATCTTCGTTCCTGCGGCGTGCCCCTTGGTGTCGTCGCCGGCCATGAGAACCACGCCGCGGCCCCAGAAGTTGCCGATCCATACGTCGTCGTTGCCGTCAATCGACACGCCCCACGGTACGTTGACCGCTTTGCCACCGTCAAAACCCATTGCCGCCGGTTGTGTACCATCCGGGCGGATCATGTTAGCCACACCAGTTGTTTTCCCGCCGCTGAGCTTCGGCGCCATGTACTCGAGGACGATCTGGAACTGTTTCAAAATCGAGACGCCGTCCGGGATCTTGGGTGGCGGGAAGTCGAGGGACATGTTGCTGACCACCCAGAGATTTCCCTTGGAGTCGAGGGCCACGCCGCGAGCGCCAATTCCGGCGCGGAATGACTCCGCCTTCGACGGATTGTCGGCTGGGAAACGCACGACCGTGTCCGATTGAGAGTTGCTGACCCAGACACGGTTTTGATTGTCGATCGCGATGCCAAATGGTGACTTGAGTCCATCGACATTCACGATTTTGCCGTCCTTGATCCGTCCGCCGGGAAAATGCAGCAGCTGGTTCTTGGTACCGTCAGCGATCCATACGTCACCGTTGGCGGCCACGCCAACGCCCATCAAACCGCCGGTTTTGCCAGCCATCGGGAAATCCGACTCGCTGCCGATCTGGCGGCCCTCAAAGTCCATGACGCCGATCGACCCGTTGAAACTGGTGACCCAGACCTTGTCCAACGACACGCCGGTACCCCAGCCGATGCCATCGACGCCCATGCCCGTAAAGCCGGTGATGGGTGGCGACAGCGCGGTGCCGTTGGGTGCCAGTTTGACGGTGCCGCCACCGATGCTTTTAATAACGCCGGATTGCGAACCAGGCAGCCAGTTCTGTCCGCTCCACAGGTTGCCATTGACATCAAAACAAAGTTTGCCGGCGGCATAAATCCCGCCACCAGAGAATTTCAGGATCATCGCAAAATCGGGTGGCGGATAGGCTAGATACGGCACTAGCGGTGCGCTTCGCCGACTGCCGTCTTTCGGTTGCGGATAAGCTTTGTCGAACAACGCGTACAGTTCTTTCGGCTTGGCCCACGGCGTCCGCGCGATGCCGGCCATTGCCTCAAGTGTATTTTTTGGCGTCGGGCCGCCGGTTGTGGTGCTCGCCCTGAGGAATTCCGCGCGCCAGGCGTCGTCTGCCACCGTGCCGAACGCAGTGATCATGGCGGCCAATGTGTTGAGCCGAGCGAGGGTCGTGTTCTCGGTACTGTTGTTCGGATCGAGCAGTACTTTGCCCCATTTCCCCGTTTCAGGATCAACCAGATTCGGCGCATTGGCGGCAGCGATTTTCAATCCCAGCGGATTGCCGGAAATCGAGTGTCCATCGATGAACCGCGCGGCGGTAAATGCCGAGGCAACGGTGGTCAATTCGTTGACGACGGCGCGCTCGGGCGGCGGGCTGCCAAGCAGCGAGAGCAGCACGAGTTGTTTTGCGTCGTGGCGGGCAACCAAGTACAGCACCCCGTCGCCTGCAACGTCGACGTCAAAAAAATTGAACGAGCCATCGTCCGCGGAAGTCTCCGTTGCGACCTTTCGGGGCGGTTCGGAACCGTTGGTCACCCACAGGCTGACCTCCGCGCCGGCCAGTGGCTTGTGTCCGATTTCGACGCGACCATCCAGATTGGCTGAACGGGTTTCCGGTTCAGATGCGAATGCCGGGGTTGTTGTGGCAAGTGTCGGCAGCGAAATCATGCAAAGGCCAATTGCCAGATAACAATATTGAATGGTTTGTTTCATCGTAGACATCTCCTTCATCTGAAAGGTTAGACTCACGTTTCAGGTCTGGACTGACTCCCGCTGGTTCGTACTGGGGGGTCAGCGTACGATTCCAATTCATTGCGGCGGATTTCCACGGTCTGTGGCGCCGTCACTCCCAAGCGGACCTTGCCGCCCTTGATCTGGACAATTTCGATTTCAATGCAACCATCGATCAAAATTGACTCGTTCAGCTTTCGCGACAGGACTAACATGGTCTGCATCTCCCGCAAAAAGATTCGTATGCGTCGCATTCGACTTGAATCGTGGTGACTAAGGTGGACACAACGCGCGACGGGAATCGTTGCTATTGTCCGTGGTGTGACTCAACGGCCTGCTGAATTTGCTCTTTGACAGCTTCGAGATTAAACGAAGCGCCTTTCTGCATCGGTGGGAATTCGACCGCCGTCTGTGCCAGGGCCGCTACCCTCTGTTGCACAAACACGAACCGCCAGAACTCGCGAGCATAGAACGACATCATGTAATCGGACGAACCGATGGCCCAGTTTTTATCCGCATAGCGTTCGAACGGGTCCCGCCGCAAGTTGTGAATGACCGGCATGTTTAGTTTGTTCTTGTCTCCCGGCCATCCGTCAGGCTGTTCGATGAACACATATTTCCAGTCACCGATTCGCACGGCCCCCAGCGTTGATTCGCCGAAGTACCACACATCGTCGCGATTGCTTGCGCCGTTGTTGGTGAGCATGTCCAGCTGGTTGTAACCGTCCAGGTGTACTTTGTAAGTGCGGTCGCCCAACTGTTTGCCTTGTTTGAGTTCCGCGGCAATATTCGGGTTTCCGGCAGCTGCCGCGAAAGTGGGCAGCCAGTCCATGCCGGACATGATGCCGTTCTGAACGGTGCCAGCCGGAATGTGTCCCGGCCAACGGACCACCATCGGCACGCGGAAGCCGCCCTCGGTTGTCATGCCCTTGGTTCCCTTGTACGGCGTGTTGCCGCCGTCCGG